>JAPKXP010000169.1 GCA_026394745.1 Candidatus Altarchaeota archaeon | reverse complement strand
TGCCTCTCGAGAATGTTGTTTACGTCCCCCAGAATCTGCTTCCTCTGCGGCGTCGTAATCCTGTGCCTGCTGAGAATCATCATCTTGAGCTTGACTTCCACGCCGCCGAACGAGGACTCGGTCATGTAGTCGACCTTCGAGGAGCCCTTCCTGACCTTAGACTTCAGGTAACCTTCGCTTATGTAGAACTTCTTGAACTTCGTGTGAACCTTGTCTCCCTTGACATCAGACGCCTCGAAGACGACGATGAGATACTGCTTGGAGCGGTCCTTAGTCAGCTCGTCAAGAGAAATCTTCACGGTCCTTCCGATAATCTTCTCAGGCTCTGAGGCTATGGTGTGCCCAATCTCCTGACTGTCGAAATTCTCTGGAGCCAGTATAGTGTACAGCTTCTTCTGCTTCCATGTGCTTACGGTTTTCTTCGCCATTTTACACCAAACCCTCTGCCATAATCTGGCACTTGAGGACGTCGTCCAATGTTGAGAGTAGAGTTGTCATGCTGTTTGCGCCCATCCTAGTCTCCACCCTGCCGCCTGAAACGCTGGTTGTTATCTCAAGGCCGCTCATCCGTATGTTGTCGACGTTAAGCGCCTTAGCCACGCTTTCAGGCTTCTTCGACTCCGTCACTAGTGTTGCAGTGTATTCCATTTTACACAAGCAGCTTAGCCGACTCCGGGTCGTATCGCCAGCCGGCAGGCAGCTTCTTCGATTTTATGTAGTATTTGACGAGGCGCTTTATTTTGGATTCAATCAAGAGTAGGCCGCGCCTGTTGTGAATGTCCTTCTTGTGTACGCCAAGGTGGTCGCGGAGCTTCACCGCCTTCTTTATGAGGCTGTGCAGGTCCTCTGGAAGATTTAACGCTGAATTGTTGTTCTCCAGTATCTCAGTTACCTTCTCCCCGGTGAGGTGGTGCACGTCAGGTATCCCGTACTGGTCCCTTAGCATGAGGCCGACCTTGCTCGGCGAGTTGCCGGCTTTGAAAAGCTTCAACACTAACTCAACGACCTCGTCCTTGGTGTAGGCGACCCACTCTGGGACTTCCTCGCGGAAGGGCTTGATTGACTTGGATTTGCCCTTTTTCCTAGCATGCATTCGAGCCATCTTGAACAGTCTTGTTTTTGGTATAGGCCAGACGAATCCAACCTATCCAGAATTTAAGCGTACTATAGAATAAGTAAGGGGGGTATATAAATACGATGGAACTGGGTACGTCGACTGCGCGGCTTTGGTGGTTTGAGAAGGACCTTGTTCGTGTCATGGGCTTCATATCCCAGTATTTTAGGGCTGCTGAGGTTTGGGTTGAGCCGCCGTTTTTTCCTGGTTGGAGGACGAGCGGCGAGAAGGCGGAGTTGGACCGGCTTATGGACGTTCTGGTGGTCACTGAGCTTGAGACTACGGTGCATGCGCCTCATCACGAGCTGGGTTTGTGCGCTTGGAATCCTGCTGTGAATTCCTTGGCTGTGCGGGAGATAGTGAAGTCTTTGGATATTGCCTCCGAGTTGGATTCGAAGGCCGTCACGTTCCACACAGGGAGGGTTCGCCTCGACGATGAATCGTGCAGGGTTAGGCTGAGGAGCAACCTGGAATCATTGAACGACGTCGCGGGGGATTATTCGTGCAAGCTTTGCCTGGAGAACCCTCACGACGGATTCTTCAGCAGACTGGATAACTTGCTTGAAGTGACTGAGGGGTTGAAGAACATTTACCTTACGCTGGATTTGGCGCACCTGAGCATGAATGAAAAAGACTTGGGCAAGTTCAAGAGTAAACTACGCAGGAGAGTGAGGAACGCGCACATCTCAAGGATAACGCGTGAAGGAAAGCATAAGCCATTGACGGCAGAAACAAAGTTCCTCAAGGATTCGCTCAAGACGCTGAAGGAGATTAAATACGAAGGCTCGATGATACTGGATGGGTTTGTGGGTGAAAGAGCGGAAGATATTATCCCGAAGGAAATCAAGACTTTCGAGAGGATGGTTGCGTAGCGCCCTTCAGCTGCTCTCCGAACAACGCGTTTACTGCGTTAAGGAACTCGTCCCTCTTTTCTTTGGGTATTCTCGCTCCGGCTGCTATGTCGTGGCCTCCGCCTTCGCCGCCTATCTTCTTGCACTCCTCCTTCAAGGCCTTGCCGAGGTGGATGCCCCTGCGCACTAGACTCCAGTTGGCGCGCGCCGAAACCTTGGTCAGGTTAGGGTAGTCCTTGTCCTTGGCGAACGCCAGAACCGGCTTGTCTGGAGGTATGATTCTTGCGCCGTACGCCATGCCGGCTATTACGCCTATGATGCTCTCGTTGATTCTCCCCCCGGCATCGAAGTAGTACAGATTGTCCATGGATTCAACGCCGTTGCTCCCCAGGTAGTCTATGCCGTCGCGGAGCATCTTCCTGTGCCTCTCGAGAATAGACCTCGCGTGAGTCCAAAACTCCCCCCGGTCGCCGAGGCACACCTCGACTCCCAAGTGCGGGTGTTCCTGCCTTCCGCACGCGTTCAGGACGGTCGCGAACTCTTTTGCGTCGCGTAATTCGCTCTTCTTCTCCTCCTTCACGAGACTGTAGACTTCGCCGACCATGCCCTGTATTATGAACTCCGGCGTGTTGGAGTCTAGGAGGTGCATGTATAGTGCCGACGTGATTTTCTTTCGCTCCTCCCAGGTCAAGTCGACGTACGTCTTCCATGACTTGTCATTGTTCTTCAACTCTATGCCAAGCGACTCCAGGAACTGCGATACTCCCGCGGGGTTTCCGGTAAGCCCTGGAAGAACCGGCTCCGACGAGTAAGTGAGCATGTGGACCAGGGGCCTGCTCTGCCTCCCGAAGAGACGCAGGTCGTTCTTGAACTTTATGACGCCGTGCCTTACGCCGTCCTCGAGAATAATCCTGTTTATCGAATGCAGCTTCCCGTCCGAATCCTGCATGTCGCCGACCGCTCCGACGACCGCTATGTGCGCCATCGACTCGAACCCAAGGGATTTGGCGACTAGGTAGGCCATGCCGGCGCCGCTTATGTCCAAGCCGCCGTCGTATCCGAACGGGTGGGGGTTAATCTGCCTGTCGTGCTCCCTTTCAGGGGGGTGGTGGTCTATTATGAAGAAGTCCTTCAGGCCGTTAGCCTCTATTATCGGAAGCTGGCCGCTGCCGAAGTCGGTGAAAACAACGCATTTGCCGTCCTTTTCCCTGACCTTGCCTATTGTAATGCTGTCAAGCTGTTTTATGCACATGTACTCGACCTTCTTGCCGAGGTAACGAAGCAGGCCGACCGTTATGGCGCAGGAGCTTATTCCGTCGGCGTCGTGGTGGCTTACGACAAGAAAGTCATCCTCCATAGAAAGCTTCTTGGAGAATTCCTTGACTGCGGACCAAAACTCAGGATTAATGTTTTCGCTCATGTTGAGGACAAGAAATAAGGATTACTTGCTTAAATCTCTTTCAGAAGCCATCTTGGAGTAGATGCTGTACAGCATGTTCATCCACGTGTTCTT
>JAPKXP010000082.1 GCA_026394745.1 Candidatus Altarchaeota archaeon | reverse complement strand
CGAGGAAGCGTATACTTCAAACTTGAAGCCAGCGTGCATTCCGCCGTCCAAAGCAAGGCCCGGAGTATTGACTGGATTCGCATAAACGTTGTATAATGCGGTATTGAAGGACTTCGCATCCTTCCCGTAGAGTACTGCAATCAAGGACTCGTTCTCCAGCGCGTCGAATTCCAATTCCGCAGCCACCGCTTCAGCAGACTTTACGGCGTTCTTCACAAGCTCCAGGATGACATCACTCTTCGCGCCCTCGCTATGCGAAAGCAGCAGAAGAACAGAGTTCCCTGATTCAACAGCATGAAAGCTCATTACGTTTCCCGCGCCTTCAAGCGTATTACGCAGCGAAGCCGCCAGGGAATTAGCCCCGGCGACACTTCTCGCGTCAAATTTGAAAAAGCTTACCGTAAGCACTTTTACCCTACAGTTTCTCCATGTACTTCTTCACTATGCTTCCGGTGCCCTGCGACTGGAATGCCTTTATGAAGTCTGCAGCAGACTTCCTGCAGGATGAGTCCAGCTTCCTCCTGTACTCGTCGGGTATGGAGTCGATGTCCTTCTTGAAGACTTTAATTGAATTCTTGATGGTCTTCCCTATCAGTTCTTTGTCCGTAATCTGCGGCTTCTTCGCCTTAGTCTTCTTCGCCTCGTCGCTGGTAAGGGACCACTCCTCCATCCTCTTAACCAGCTCCGGCGGAAAGTTTTCTATGGAGATGTTCTGCCAGTTGGTTCCGACGTTGCCCTTGGCTATGCCGCAGTCTATCAGATTGCCCATGAACTCGAGCGGCGTCCCTGTTATTCCGTGCTGCGCGACCCTGACGCCGTAAGGCTTTATCGCGTCTGCTATGGCCTTCGTCCTCGCCAAGTCTATCCCAACCTTCGCGACAACGTTCCCGTTCTTGTCGTAGATGTTGCCGTGGCTCGTTCCGTTATTGGTTGCGAGAAGGTCCGGGTTTATTCCGGCGGCCTTCAGCGCCTTGATGAACGTGGCGGCCTCTTCGACCGTGGTAAGCTGCTTCTCCCCAGTCGTCGGGTCGGTCCTTCCAACCTCCCCAACCTCAACTTCAAGCGAATACTTCTCCGGTATGAGCTTAGCCAGCTTCTTCGTAATCTCTAAGTTGTCCTTCAGCTGCTCTCCGACGTCGGTCGCGCTCATGTTGAAGTTGTGCGAGGCGTCGATCGCGTACGACGTGAATCCTGCGGCGGTCTCTGCCTTAATCAAATCCTCAGCGCCCTTGTAGGCTTCGGGGCTGGTGTCCTTGATGGTGATGTGGTCGCCGTGTATTGCGTACGGCGTGTTGAAGTCAATCTCTTCCGCGATGGAGACTATGTTGTCATAGAAGTCCTTCGGCGTCTGGCCGGTGTACTCCACCTCGGACTTTGCTATCTCGAATAGTAGTGCGGAGTCAAGCTCCTTTGCAGCTTCCATTATGCCCCTGGCGCTCCGCTGTATGCGGATGTTGGCTGCCATTATGATGCATTTCCTGTCTTTCAGCGCGTTGAAAATATGCTTCCCAGAAACCGGCTTATTGAAGTCTGTCATGGTAATTAATAGTCAAGGGATATAAAAAATTGCTTTATTACCTGTTGGCAGATTACTGCCGGACTTTAGTCCGCAGATGATGTATCCGAGCTTGCGCTCGGACACACACCAAAAGCGCAGTAGGCGCTTTTGCTGTGATGTCAATGTTTGGCCAACTGGTAATGAATACTCCACCCCTAAGGGTGGAGTATTTTATTGAAGGGGTTTTATGAAAGGAACGTTAATTGTATAATGTAAGGCTTGGACTGGGGCAAAACATGGTCACTAAAGTGTTTTCCGGGGGCGAGGACCCGGCGCTGAAATCGTTGAATATTGGCGTCGGCAGGATTCCCGAGGTCACGAGAGAGGACTTGAGTATGGTGCCTCAGGCAATCGAGAAATGCCGTAGTGAAGGCGACGCCAGGAGTCTCGCAGGCATTTACGTCTACGCTCAGGATATGCGGGTTCCGCCTCAACTGGACGGGCTGAGGAAAGGCCTGGCGGCGGGTTTAGAGAAAGACAAAGAGCTCATGCTAGGGAAGCTTGGGCAGTACGGGGAGGAAGGCGGTCCGGAATTCGATATCGGTTCTTTCGCGGACATGCACTTCAGGTTGAGGGCGGTCGGCGTCAAAACCAGCATAGATGAGAAGGGAGAGTGGCTCGTGCAGGGATGGCTCGATAATTCACGGAATTATGGGAACGGCTGGGCTGTCGCGCACCTGCGCTTTCACCTGCATCGGCTGGGTGTCAAGGACCCGGGAGACGCGAGCAGGGACGAGGAAATCGCATTCTACGGCGAGGAGGGGCTGGCGGAGGCGAGGGAAAGGAAGGATGGCGTGGCAATAGCCTTCATGCACCATTGGATGCGCGGCTTCGGAGTGAAAACGGAGATTACCGGCGACGATGACTCCTTCATTAAGAAAGCGCTCGGCGACGCAAGAACTGATGGCGACGGCAGGGCGGTCGTTGCTATGCATTATCTCGTGCAAAAGCTTTACGAGAAGCCTCAAGACCAGTCTCTGTTGAATGCGATACCATTGAAGTAGTCTTATCGTTATAAAGGAGCTAAAATCAATACAATATTATACTAAATCTCTATAACACGTAACACAAAAAGGTTGAACACAATGGCCGAAAAACTGAAGGACTACTTAGGGGGAATCGATTCCGAGCTTGCGAAGGTTATTAACGCCATACTGGACCAGACTGACATGGTGCATAACGAGCTTCCGCACAGGCGGGGTAAGGCAGGCACCGAGAACATTTATGGGGAGGAGCAGAAGGCTTTGGACGTTTGGACTAACGACGTCTTCGTGGAGAAGATTCAGAAGACCGGCGTCGTCAAGGCGATAGTCTCCGAGGAACTAGGGGAACCTTGGATTAACCCCGACAAAAACGGGAGTTACGTCGTAAGCATCGACCCTCTCGACGGCTCGTCAAACATCGAGAGCAACAACTGCTTCGGAACGATAGTCGGCGTACACAAGCAGAAGGACATGCTCGTTCCCGCAAGACAATTGGAGTGCGCCTTCTACAATCTTTACGGCCCGATTACGACCGCCGTCATCGCTCACAAGGGCAAAGTCAGGGAGTTCGTGAAGTACCGAAAGGGTTCGACCGAATACTTCCTCGGGAAGGACGACATCAAGCTTCCCGAGCCGGGGAAACTTATCGGCCTCGGAGGCACGCCGAAAAAATGGACTCCGCCAGTCAAAGCGTTCATAGACCACATGTACGGCCTGAAGATGAAGGTAAGGTACGGCGGCGCGTTCGTAGGCGACATAAACCAGATACTCTACTACGGCGGATGCTTCATGTACCCTGAGATGGAAGACAAGCCTGAAGGAAAACTCCGGCTGGTGATAGAGTGCGGCCCCATGTCCTACGTCGTAGAGACTGCCGGCGGCGCGTCAACCAACGGAACCCAAAGCATACTCGACTTGAAGCCCACGCACCCAGACCAGAGGACT
>JAPKXP010000173.1 GCA_026394745.1 Candidatus Altarchaeota archaeon | reverse complement strand
TAGCCTTTCATCAGCTCCTCGTAAGTGAACACGGGGCCGTCAACGCACACGTACCTTTTGTTGACTGTGCAGTGCTGGCACTTGCCCACGCCGCACTTCATCCTCCTCTCCAGCGAAAGGAGTATGTCCTTGGGCTTCACGCCGAGCTCCAGAAGCCTCTTTGAAACGAACTTGTACATGACCGGCGGGCCGCACAAGGCCGCCACAGTATTCCTCTCGACTTTTATGTTGTCCAAAAGTTTCGTTACGACGCCGACGTTGCACTTCACGGGAAGCCTGCTGCCCCAGCTCTCGTCCCTCTTGTCGACCGTCAATTTCACGTTGACTCCCGCCTTGACCCATCTCTCGTAGTCCATGCTGAACAGCAGGTCTTTTTTAGTCCGCGAGCCGTACAATAGCGTTATGCTCTTGAACTTCTGTTTATTTGCCATTGCGTACTCGAGGAGCGAGCGTAGCGGAGGAATCCCGCAGCCTCCTCCTATGACCATCACGTTTTTCCCCGTCATCTCCTTCACCGGGAATCCGTTGCCGAAGGGCCCGCGAACATGGATTGCGTCGCCTTTCTCAAGCCTCCGTACGGCGTCGCTGACTCCTCCCACGCCCCGGACGCTCACCTGGAAGGACTTTTTGTTTAGCGGGCTTGAGGCGATGCCTACTGGAATCTCGCCGTATCCCATCAGGCCGACTTCAATAAACTGTCCCGGAATCCACGTGAATTTAGCCTGCTTTTTCCGGTCGGCGAGCCTTATCGTAAGCAGCGTGCTGTCTCCGCCAAGCTCTTTGGTGTCGGCCACGACCGCCTTTTCCGGAACGTAAATCCCCGTCATTTCTCGCACTCCCTGATCTTTTCGTGAATCCTGATTTTCGCTGGGCAGTACGTTATGCACCTGCCGCAGCCCACGCAGTCCGGCCTCCCGCGCTCGGAAACGGCCCTCGCGAACTTGTGGTGGTACCAGTTGTGTATCCTCTTATGCCGTTCGCCCCTGAAGTTTACTCCTCCGGCGACGAGCGCGAAGTCAGCCAGCATGCACGAGTCCCAGTCGCGCTTCCTGCATCCGCCGCCTTCAAGCTTCACATCGTCCTGCACGTCAAAGCAGTGGCATATCGGGCAGACGTAGGCGCAGATGCCGCAGGCGAAGCACTCCTTCGCCAAGTCCTGCCAGATTTTTTGTTCAGGGCCTTTGTCGAGGAAAGCCGAGATTTTCCCTAGATCCAGCTTTCTATCCTTTATGAAATTTCTTCTGTCTTTTATGGACTTTTTAGTCTCTTTTATGGAATCGGACTTCATCAGTTTTTTCCCTTTTGCAGTCTTCGCCTCGACCAGGTAACAGTCGCCGCAGTCAGTAAAAAGCACGTCAAAACCATTCTTGAATTTCAAATCCAGCTCTTCGTCGAAGGAATCCCTCATCTTCACTTCGCTCTCAACCGCAACGATAATCGAGTTGGCCCGCCTTCTCGCGTAATACTCGTCGTTAAACTCTCCGCCGAAGACTTCGTCGAGAATCGAAACCGCTTCAGCATCAACCGAATTCATGAACACGACGAACCTCTCATCCACAGCCGGAACCTTAACCTTCTCTCCCTTAAACTCCAGCATGCACTCGCCGTGAGGCAGGAACAGGAACTTGGGAGGCGTGTTCGTGGTATCATAATCCAAGACCACACTGTCGCCGGAAGACCGCCCGTCAAACTTCACCAAACCATCGCGCTCAACCGGGGCGTAGACTGTAAAAGACCTGGAAAGCCAACTCAAATACTCGTCAAGCCTCCTTTTCTCGAGAACGAGCGCCATCAAATAAAGAATTAAACAACCACTCTTTAATATAACAACCTAGCCTGGTTTTTTGTTTGCGATACACACTTAGTTTTTGGGTTGCCCCTAGGGCTGTTTTACGACACGTCCATTTTACGGTCGTTGGTCGAGTAGCCGATGAATCCGAGTCAACAGATTGGATGCGTTAGGATTATCCTCCCCTGGTCTACCTCCGTCGTATTCGTGTTTACGTCAGTGTAATCTATGCTTATGTTGAGATGACAAATTATAAAACCTGATTTTACTTCACTTGGAATGCATCCAGTCGTAGTAATAGAGAATTTGCCTTTTGGTTCCACAGTACCCACTTTCAGAGATAAAACTTTTGTTTCGTTATAGTCGTTTGTAATCTTGACTTCATTGGGTATGATGAATGTATCCAGGTAGTTGATATATGAACACCGGATATCGCCCTCGATAAGGTTACCCTCAGGACTTAGCGAGCATTCCGCTAATACCGGTTTTATCTTGGCAAATCCACTGTAAAAGAAATTGCTATCACAGGATGCACCACCAACCTTTCCTACATGCCCTAAAACGTAGAACAGCACTAGAGCTATGATGATTCCGATAATAATCCCGGTTCCGCCCCCTAGTTTCATTGTTGTTAATCATTGGTTAAGTTATTAAATTAGTGTTTATTCTCCTTTTTTTGTGTGGCTGGTTTTAAGCGGCGTTTTGCCTATATATACTGAAAATGCGCTACGACATACACGTCCACTCCTCGTTCTCTGACGGCCGTTCCACGCCGAAGGAGATTGTGGAGCACGCTAAAAGAATCGGGCTTTCAGGGGTCGCAATCACCGACCACGATGCGATAGCCGGCTCCCTGGAGGCTTTGAGGTACGCTTCCAAAGACTTCGAGGTCATACCCGGCATGGAGGTCTCCTCCAAAGACGGTCACATCATCGCATTGGACGTTAAAGAGGTAATACCCCGAGACTTATCCGCCAAGGAGACAGTCGACAGAATTCACGCTCTCGGAGGCATAGCGATTGCGGCGCACCCCTACGACAGCTGGAGGAACGGCGTAGGCGACCTGATACTGACGGCGGGATTCGATGCGGTCGAAATCGAGAACGGCCACACGCTATACAACAAAAAGGATGTCGTCGGAATCTGCAAGAAGCACGGCCTCAAGATGGTCGGCGGCACCGACGCCCACCTGCTTGAGGAGGTCGGCAGCGTTACCGTGGAATGCGGCAAGCCGTTTCTAGAGGCGTTGAAGTCCGGCGAAATAGAAGTCAAGTCGAGGAACAAGGCCATCCTGCTGTACAACCAGGGCAGGTTCATGACGTACCACCGGCTGGTGAAGCCCCTGCTCAAGAAATAGTCTAGTATCCTCCCAATTCCAGGTTGTTCGACAGGTTCAGCGAGTTAACGTGAATGTGTGTCACTAGTATCAGTTGTCCCGCTTCCGCTATCCTGCTTAATGTCTCTCCCAGTATCTCCCTGTGTTCCTCGTCGAGGCTGCCGAAGGGTTCGTCAAGTATGAGCAGTCTTACAGGCGACATGACGTCTATGAGGGCGAGCCTGAGCGCCAGGGCGAGCTGTATCCTCTCGCCGCCTGAAATCTGGTCCAAGTCCAGGACTCCGGACGTGGTCTTGAACTTTATGTTGTACTCCCGGTCGAACGACACCTCAAGGTAGCTTGGCTTCTGGTTGAACTTTTTGAAGTAGTGGGTTATGCGGCTGTTGAGCTGCCCTACGAACCTTTCCCTAAGGTATCTTGCAAGGCCCTTGTCCCTGTGGAATACTTCCCTTGCCGCCTTCAGGAGGGTGATGGATTTTGAAAGATTGTCGAAGCTCTTCTTGAGTTCGGAGTACTCCTTCTTTTTCGACTCTATGTCCCTGGATTCCTTCACGCTCGCCTCCAGGTCTTTCTCCATGGTCTTTACCTTGGCGTTTGCGGCGTACTTGGATTCCATGGTCTTGTCGCGCTCGAACTTCAGCGCGTCAAACTCCTTCTCGTCGTACGCGATAGACTCGATGGTCTTCTGGAATCCGGATTTCCTTGCTTCCGTGTCGGCAAGCTTTTCCGACATGGCCTTCTCGTTCTCCATGAGCTTGTCCAGCGCCTTCACGTCCCCCTCAAGCTCCACTGCCTTCGCCTCCAGCCTGTTCAATTCCTCGACCTTCGACTCCACGGCCTGCAGGCTCTCTCCTCCGTAGCCTGCACCAGAAAGCTTGTTGTCCACGTCTGTCATGCTCGCCTTTATGCCGCTCTCGTTCTTGTCGTGCTTTTCGACAAGGTCCCTCAAGTGCTTCAACTCAAGCTCCCTGTCCCGCAGCAGCGTCAACGCCTTCTTCGACTCGTCAAACTTCATTGCCGCTTCGTTAAATCCTTTCTCCCTCGCCGCGATTACGCCCTCCAGCACCTTGATTTGCTTGGACGTCTCGCTCCTCTCGCTTGCAAGGTGGAAGTCCGTTAGTATCTGGCCGCACCTGGGGCACTTGGCGTTGGATTCCAGGGAGTTGAGTTCGACAAAGTATTCCATGACCCTCTTCAGTTCGCCGGTCTTCTCGAGGAATCCTTTTTCCGCGTCCTTCATCCACTGCTCCGTTTCCACGAACCCCCTCTCAAGCTCCTGCTTTCTCAGGAGTTCCTTTTCTATGGCTTTTATTCTCTCGCGCTCGTGGTTCATGTCCCCTATCGTCACAATCCTGTCTGAGAACGTTTTCCTCTCAACCAAAAGCTTCCTTAATGCCCGGAACTTCTCAAGCGCCTTCCTTCCTTCCACCGCCTTCTCAAGCTGGGTCTTCTTCGCCTTCAGCTCATCAATCCGCTGTCTTGCGTTCTCGATGTCCTTGCGAAGGCCTTCAGCATGAACCTGAATCCTCGAAAGCTCGCTTCTTGCGGACTCAAGCTTCCTCCTGTTCTCGTTCATGACGCTAAGACGCTCCTCGCACGACTTCAGCTTCGAAGAGAAATCCGCCTCCTGCTTCTGGCACTCGGATATCCTGCCGTTCAGTTCTTCAGAAGCACTCCTCAGTTCACTTGCGCGCCTCTCAAATTCGGCCAGCGCGTCTTCAGGGTACTTCTTGAACTGGCCTTCCAGAATCTCCTTCTTAGCCTCGCTTTCCCCGACTTCGACGCCAATCCTCTCCCACACCAACTCAAGCTTGTCCAGGCCGAAGAGGCGGTCAAGCTCGACTTTGCCTTCCTTGCCTGAAAGCTTGTCAAGCACTGAAGTAATCTGGTTTTGAGGCACGTAGATGAGCTTGTCAAGCACGTCCTCAGGCAGAATCCTCTGGAGCGCGTTGTAGACTGAAGTCGGGTTGTCTGCGACCTGCATGCTATCGCAGAGCATGAGGGCGGTGGACGGCTTATCAACGTGCAAAGTCTTACTCACCACGTAAGTCTTACCGTCCCTGCTGAAAGACAACTCCACCAGCGCCTGCCGTTCGCCGTTCCTAATCCTGCCCGTGTAGCCCGACGCAGTCTTCCTGAAAATAAAACGTATAGCCTCAAGGACGCTCGACTTCCCAGTGCCGTTCCGGCCCTCAATCTGCAGGCCGCAGGACAAATCAGCCTCAAGCCTGTCATGGCAACTCCAATTCTCCAACCTAAGACTCAGAAGACGCATAGAATAAACAATAAGAATCAAACAATAAATGCCACCCTGAAAACTATCACAAACCAACTTGAATATCCTTATGTTTTTCTGCTTGTTTTACCGTTATCATATCTGATGGTCGAAAGGGAAAAGCTCAAACCCGACGGATTAAAGCCGCCTGAAGAACCCAGGATAATCGAGAAAGTGCAGCCCAGGAGTCTGAAGACTCCCGTTTCTAGATCGTGGTTGAACAAGCATTTTAACGTCAATTTGGACGAGATGAGCGCTTCTTCCGTCGCCAAGATGGGCTGGACCGTCGAAGATGTTGTGGAGTTGGAGGTTTGTGTTCCTCGCTGGAATGAGGCGCTTGGGGCAAGCAATTTTCATTTGATGCCTTTCAAGGAGGTTGGAAGCGACGTGGATGACACGAGAAGCAGAACTAGGAGTGAGGAAGGTGTTCTGTATCTTAATATGTTCGGTCCGACTTACCTTCACTGTCCGGACGTTTTCGTGGCTCATGAGGGAGGCCACTATCTCGAGAAGATTCTCGGAAAGTTTAAATCTTCAAGCAGCATGAGGGAGGCTAGGAATAGGTATCGCACTCCAGGTCTTATGCAGGATACGCGATTGAAGTTGTTTCCCCTGATACCCCCAGCAGGAGTTTCTCTAGACTATGACGCCGAGGTTTTAAGTGTTTTTAGCGGTCTGGAAGGGCATATCGGGTATAATTTCAGGCAGATTAACTGTGACAGCATGGCATTCCAGAAGTACCGGGAGGCGAAGGTAGCGCTTCCAAATATGGTGAACCAATATCTCACCTACATGGAGTTGGAGCAGGGTGAGATGCAAAAACATGTTACTGGGGGCTATAGAATAAACATTGAAGATGTGCCGTTTATCTCGCGGTTCACGGCAGGCGCGTTTGCGATGAGTGTAATTGCGAGGGATATCCTACAGGACGCGGCACTAGAGCGCCGTGCTCAGGCAGTATGCGACAACTTTCTGCATTCCCTCAAGGATGAATCTAAAAGCAATCTGTCTGCGGGGGATGTCAAGGCTGCGACGGTGCTCGTCGACACCTACCTGGAGCACTTCATCTCCTCCCTAAACATGCGAGAGTTGTTTGAAAAGCAGTCAATGGGTATTCATCTTGAGCGGCTTGACCCCGTAAAATCTGATGCTGAGACCAGGGTGAACGAGCTTCGGCTGTTAGGCAGGGTTGGAGACCAGCGCTTTTTAAACGAGCTTGTTGCGAGAACCTCGGATGAAGACCGAAAGGTCAGGCTTACCGCAGTTGAGGCGTTGTGCGAGATGGGCGGGCCGAAGGCTGTGAAAGCTCTTGAAGGGGTTATATACGGAAATCCGGACGTAGAACTGAGGGGCCATGCCGCCTTCTACATGGATAACGCTAATTGCAGGGAAGCCGTGTATGCGCTGGGGAGGTTAATGAATACACAACAGCCTAAGGGAGTCATCAGTTCGGCCGCATTCTCGCTTTGGGTTCTTGGGAATCCGCCCAACGGAGGAAGGTTCTTGCATGAGGCTGTTGAACAGCTTGTCCCATCCATGGAACAGAGGGAGGATGAGTTCAAGCGAAAAGAAGCGATTAATGCGATGAGTAACCTGGCTTATAGTAACTACATCAATAATCCTCGGGTTGTTCCGGCATTAATGGACGCTTTGAATGCCGACAGTGAGGTAAGAAAGTCTGCAATCAGAGTACTGGGATTTATGAGAGTTGCCAGCGCTCACCAGCAGCTGGCGAGAATAATGAACGAAGACCCCGACCAAGAAGTAAAGGAAGCTGCCGCATGGGCTATGCGAGTGAATGGCACCACAACCGGTCTTGAAGCCTTGGCAAAGAAGCTTGATGAAGCCACTAGCAAGGAAGTCAAAGACAAGCTCCTAAGTGATTTGAATGGCGTGGCCCACCCTGCGGTTGTCAGGAGTCTAGTTAGAATGCTGCAAAAAGAGGATAATCCCTACTTCAGGGAGCGGGCGGCTTGGGCTCTTAAAGGAACGCATGAAAAATATGCCATTCAAGCCCTTGTGACGGCAAGGGAGAGTGATTCAGATAAGTCCGTAAGGTTAAGCGCGATATCAAGTTTAGGCGACATAAACGACCCTGAGACCGTGCCTGCCATCATAAAAATAGCCCAGGAAGACCCAGAAGACTCCATCCGATGTAGGGCTATAGATGTGCTTGGTAGGATGGGGGATAAGAGGGCAAACGAAGCACTCATCAATATAATCAACGACGAAAAGCAGAGTATGGATGCACGTCAGATTGCTGTAGGTTCCCTGGGTCAGATTGGCGGGCCGGATGCAAAGCAAACCCTGATAAATGCCTTGCAAAGCAACCACCAGCGCATACGCATGGAAGCCGCACGATCATTAGGATGGTTCCCTAAGGATGAGGGAGTTATCAAGCCGATTATAAAAGCCATGCAAGAGGACCCTGACGAGGATGTCAGAGAATTCGCCGCTCGTACCCTTGGAGAAAGCGGTAGCGAAAGAGCAGAAAAACTATTGATACAAGCAATGCTCAACGACCCAAGCCATTTTGTCAGAGACAGTGCTGCATTTTCACTCGGCGACATTGGATTCCACTCAAGCATATCCGCAATCGAAGAAGCCAAAATGAAGAATCTAATAAGCGCAAGCGTGGCCCAGTCAGCCATCAAATATATACTAAACCCTTCCAAGAGGCTTTGAGCACTAAACCCTATTGTCCAGGTTGAGAAGATGTGTGCCCGCCGTGCAGATACAATCAGGCGTATCCTGTCTGGCGCATTTTAATACGCCGTCTAAATAGATTACGTGGTCTCGAAAGTCGTTTCTTACGGCAAAGGCATTGTTGTGGACCACGGCGCTTTGGACTTCAAGAAGGCGTCGGAGCTGAAGGATGACGTAGTCTGGGTTGACCTAGTCTCTCCCTCCCGTGATGAAATCAACCAGCTTGGAGTAGTCTACAACTTCCATCCGCTTGCCTTGGACGACTGCCTGCATGCGGTCCAGAGGCCCAAGCTCGAGGACTACGGGAGCTACATCTTCCTAGTGGTGAAGTCTTTCGAGTGCGAGCGCTGCGTGAAGTCGATACAGCTTTCCATATTCCTGGGGGGCAATTACATCATAACCGTCAGCGAGGCGGAGATTCCGTCGATGACCGAATTACGGAAGAAAATCCTTTCCGGGGGGTACAAGGCTGTCGACCAGAAGTCCGATTATCTCCTGTACAGCATACTCGACCACATAGTCGACAACTACTTCGTCGTGCTAGACAAGATAGAGGACGACATCGAGGTGATAGAGAACGAGGTCGTGAAGAAGCCGACGCCGCACACGCTGCACCTCATATTCAAGGTCAAGAAGGAGCTGCTTTACTTCCGGAAGCCGGTGTGGCCCACCAGGGAAGTATTGCACTTCCTGCAGGCAGGCAGCATAAAGTCAGTAAACCCAAAGCTCATACCTTACTTCCGGGACGTGTACGACCACATAATACAGGTCATGGACTTGATTGAAACCTACAGGGAGCTTGCCAGCAGCTCGCTGGACACGTACCTTTCTTCCCTCTCCAACTCCATGAACGAGGTCATCAAAGTCCTCACGGTTCTGGCCTCGGTATTCATCGTGCCCACGCTCATAGCAAG
>JAPKXP010000129.1 GCA_026394745.1 Candidatus Altarchaeota archaeon | reverse complement strand
GAACTCCTTCTTGTCCAGTATATGCAGCTTGTTCCTGAGCATAACCTTCTCAGTCTTCTCTATGTCGTCAGTCCTAATTATGATGAAGGCGTTCTTGTGTTTCCTGGCTATCAAAGGATAGATGTACTCTATGTTAACGTTGTTCTTGCTTAGTATGCCTGCTATCAATGCAAGCCCGCCGGGCTTATCATCGACCTCCACGGCTATTACGTCCTGGCTCACCGCGGCTATCCCGGAATCGGCAAGAACCCTCACCGCCCCCTCCGGGTCGTTGACTATGAACCTGAACAGGGCGAAATCCGAGTTCTCCGATATACTCAGCGCCCTTATGTCCACGTCCGACTTAGCGAGAGCGTCCACGACCCTATACAAGCTGCCGGGGTTGTTCTCGAGGAATACTGAAATCTGTTTTATCATTCTTCCACCTTCTATTACTTCTTAGCTGAACGCTTTTTAAATACACTTCGGCGGCATTGCCCCCGGCGTGTGGCCGAGACATAAGTCTAGGCCACATGCAGCCTAAAGGCTTCAGATATTTATTACCTGTGATTACAATATCCTATACCGTACTAAATAAGGGTGGTTTCATGTCCAACGAACTAAACAGAGAACGGCTTACGATAACCCTGCGCGAGGACATACTCACGGAGCTTGACTCCATGGTGGACGGGATAAAAGTAAGGAACCGCTCTCACGCAATCGAAATAGTCCTGGCGAAAGTTCTAAGCAGTAAGAAGATAAAGAAGGCTCTGATACTCGCCGGCGGGAAGGGCACGAGGATGAGGCCGCTCACCTACGAGATACCCAAGCCCATGATACCGCTGAAAGGAAAACCGTTGATACAGCATATAATCGAGCTTTGCAGGAAATACGACGTCCGAGACATAGTCCTGTCCGTGGGATACCTCGGCGAAAAAGTCAAGCAGCACTTCGGCGACGGCTCAAACCTGGGAGTCCGGATAAGCTACATCGAGGAGAAGGATGAGCTTGGTACCGCAGGCCCGCTAAACCTGGGCAGGGAAATGTTTGACGGACCATTCCTGATGTTCAACGGAGACGTCCTGTGCACGCTCGACATACCAGACTTCATAAGATTCCACGAGGAGAACAAGGGCCTTGCGACCATAGCGTTAACTCAAGTAGACGACACGTCAAGTTTCGGCGTCGTCAGGATGAAGGGAGACAAGATACTCGAGTTCATAGAGAAGCCGTCAGGAAAAGAAGAATCAAAGCTGATTAACGCCGGCGTCTACATCCTAGAGCCTGAGGTGTTCAACTACGTGCCCAAAGGCAAGGCATCCATCGAGCGCGACATATTCCCCAAGCTTGCGAAGGAAGGCAAACTCTACGGATACCACTTCGAGGGCGAGTGGCTTGACACCGGAACACCCGAGGCGTACGAGAAGGCGATAAAGCAGTGGAAGGGGATAGACTGAAATCAAGATGAGTATCTACCGCGCCTACGACATCAGAGGAGTATACGGAAAAGACTTGACTGATGACGTTGCTGAAGACCTAGGAAGGGCGTTCGCCTCAACGTTCAAGGGAAAGTGCGCCGTAGGATACGATGTCAGGGTCAGCTCTCCCCCATTGTCCAAGTCACTGATTAAAGGATTGCTCTCTTCAGGAATCGACGTCGTTGACCTAGGATTGGTCCCGACACCCCTACTGTACTTCGCAGTACACCACCTGAAGCTTGCAGGCGGCGTCATGATAACCGGCAGCCACAACCCGCCGGACTACAATGGATTCAAGGTGTGGCGCGGCAGCACCACAATCTCCGGGGAAGAGATTCAGGAACTCCGAAAGATAGTCGAGGCAGGAAAGTTCAAGACCGGCGCAGGAAAGCTGGAGAAAAAGGATGTCGTACCAGCGTACGTCGAATACGTCAAGCAGAGGATAAAGCTCAAAAAGAAGCTGAAGGTTGTCGTAGACTCGTCTAACGGCAACGCAGGAAGCATCGTGCCTAGACTACTGCGCGACCTCGGCTGCGAGGTAATAGAGCTGTACAGCAAGCCAGACGGCACATTCCCAAACCACCCGGCAGACCCGACAGTCGACGACAACATGAAAGACCTAATCGCGGTAGTGACGAAAGAAAAGGCGGACTTGGGCGTAGCATTCGACGGCGACGCAGACCGCGCAGGATTCATCTCAGACAAAGGCGAGATAATCCGCGGCGACCAGGCGTTAATAATCTTCTCCAGAGAGATTCTCGAGAAAAAGAAGGGCGCGAAGATAATCTGCGAAGTAAAATGCAGCCAAGCACTCCTCGAAGACGTGAAAGTCCACGGCGGAATCCCCCTCATGTACAAGACCGGGCACAGTTTCATAAAAAACAAGCTCAAGCAGGAACACGCCCTCCTCGCGGGAGAGATGAGCGGACACTTCTACTTCGCCGACGACTACCCCGGATACGACGACGGAATATACGCAAGCCTAAGGATGACGCAAATACTCTCGAAAACAGACAAGAAAATCAGCGAAATGCTGACCACCCAACCCAAGTACGTCAGCACGCCCGAACTCAGGGTGGAATGCCCCGACGACCAGAAATTCAAGATAGTCGACGAAGTATCACAAGCCCTGCAAAAGAAAGGACTCGACGTACTAACAATAGACGGCGCCAGAATACAATACCCCGACGGATGGGGACTCATAAGAGCATCAAACACCACACCCAAACTAATACTAAGATTCGAAGCCAAAACACCCGAAAGACTAGAAGAAATAAAGAAGATAATACTAGACGAACTACAAAAACACATCAAAATAAATTTATCCGCATAAACTACATTCTATAACCAAGTGATGACTCAACCTAAGCCGAGCGAAAGCAGTGACGAAGCTTATGAGTGCTGAAGACCCTTTTCTCTTTGGACCCCTTTTTCTTTCTTTTTAAGAAAGAAAAAGTGGTTCCATCCCCCAAAAAGAAAGAAGTGTGCCGTCTTCGACGGCACCGAACGTTAGTGTTCGATGGTTTTTTGTTTACTTCTTGTACAGGTATCTCAGCCAGATTCTCCTGAAGAACGGTAGCGTCAGTGTGGACAGCATGAAGGCTATTGCAGGCACTATGGCGTTAAGCCAAGGCTGCGGTATGTTTATCGCCTGCAGATAGAACCCCACCGCCAAATACGTGAAGGCCAGCAGCAGGATTCTCCTGGTGTTGCTGGTTTCCCACGACTTCTGCGACTCGACGAGAGCGTTCCGCTCCTTAATTGCTTTAACGTCCTGCTCCAGCTGCTCTAGCGTAACCATACTCTACTACCCATCACCCACTTTTTTCGTCATTGCCACGAGGTTTTCCAGCAGTTTTTTTATCACGCCCCTGGTCGGTTGGTCTGTTAGCACTCCCTTTTCGTCTATCTTCTGTGGTGCGA
>JAPKXP010000104.1 GCA_026394745.1 Candidatus Altarchaeota archaeon | reverse complement strand
GATTGCCACTAGGACATATTTCGCCATCTCCGGATTTCCTTCAGACCTTGCCATCTTGACTTCATATATTATTGACTGGGAGAATAAAAACCTCCATTACCCCTTATTCCCACGCTTTAGATGAGCCTTATCGAGTCGAGGTTCCTCGGGGCGCTGGACTCGAAGCCGAACATGTCGTAGAGCGTCGCGGAAAGGTTGGTGGCCTTGCTGGCTTCGCCGTGCACGACTATGGAACGCTTGGGCTTCGGGCTGATTTTCTTGCAGTAGCCTAATAGCTGCCTCCTGTCGGCGTGTCCTGAGAAGCCGTCGATGGTCTGGATGTTCATCCGAATCTTCAGGTTTTTGGTCTTGCCGTTGTCTTCGATAGGCATCTCGCTTAGGCCGTTCTGTATCCTGCGGCCGAGCGAGCCTTCAGATTGGTATCCTACGAACGCTATCGTGTTCTTTTCGTTTTCAGCAAGCGATTTGAAGTATTCTACGGAAGGTCCGCCGGTCATCATGCCTGACGTCGCGAGTATGACGCACGGGTCAGGGGATTCTATTATGCCACGTCTCTCCTTGTGCTCCACTTTCTTGAAAGCGTCCACCAGGAACGGGTTGTAGCCGTTGAATACGCGGTGTTTTATGTGGCTCTTCAGGTACTCTGGGTATGACGTGTGTATCGCCGTCGCCTCCCATATCATACCGTCCAGGTATACTGGAACGTTGAGCTCGTTGAACCGGTAGGCGTTCTCAAGAACCATCATTACCTCCTGGCTTCTTCCGACGCTGAATACCGGAATCAGGACTTTACCGTTGTTTTCGACGGTCTTCTTGATTGTGTCGATGAGCAGTGTCTCGGCGTCCCTCCTGTTAGGCTGGACGTCGTACCTGCCTCCGTAAGTGGACTCGATGATAAGTGTTTCCACGCGCGGGAACTCGTAGACCGCAGCCTCAAGAAGCCTCGTGTCGCCGAACTTGAAGTCGCCTGTGTAGACCATGTTGTGCAGGCCTTCTCCGATGTGGAAGTGGCATACTGAGCTTCCTAGGATGTGCCCTGATGTGTAGAGCGTCAGGTGTATGTCTGGCGTTATGTCAGCGACCTCCTCGTATTCGAGAGGTATTGTGTGCTTTATCATGTCGCGGACTTCCTTGCTTCCGAAAGGCAGCTCGTTCTGGCTTTTCGCGCCAATCTCTACAGCATCAAGCACCAGTAGAGCCATAAGGTCTCTCGTAGGCTCAGTGCAGTATATCGGGCCGTCGTAACCGTACTTGTAGAGGTATGGGACGAAACCGCAGTGGTCCAGGTGAGCGTGAGATATGACTACCGCGTCAAGCTCTGAAATCGCAAGCTTCGCAGCCCTAAAGTCGGGGAATCTTTCGGCGTCCTGCGCCGCAACGTTTATTCCGCAGTCCAGTAGCACGTTGCTTTCCGGAGTCTGCAGTAGTATGGAGCTTCGTCCAACCTGCTGTGCACCCCCGAGGGGAGTGATTCTAATCCAATCGCATTCTGAGTCAGGCTTGCGGTAAATCTTCCTGCCGACGTTCTTAAGCAGCTTCGCCCTCTCCTCGCCGTTCTCGAAAAGCATCTTCCTGATGCTCCTCACGGTCTCAGATTGTATTGGCGACTTCCGGAGTAGCTTTGGAGTCCAGCCGGTCTTCTTGGTTATCTCGTCGAGCGTAGTGCCCCTCTTTCCTATCACTAGGCCCAGCTTTTCAGCCTCAATCCTAACCTCGCTGAAGCAGGGGTCGAACTCCACGTCCTCGATGTTAGCCTCCTTGGGAATAATGTCTACTATGATTTTTTTGGCTTCTAGCGGGTCCATCAGCGAGTCTGACGTGGACCTGACGATAATCCTCTTCTTCAGGGAAGTCGCAAGGCTCCTAACCTCGTTACTATTGTCAACGAAGAAACCTATGTCCTTCGTGTAGAGTATTACCTTAGGACCCTCCACGTCGACCTTAGTTATCTTGCCTTCTGGAGCAGTCTCTTCTATAATCCTTGTTATCTCCTTAAATTCCATTTCAATCAGTCTCTAGCAAACGAAATATCGCGCAGTCACAGAAAAGCCTATGACCAAGCAAATGTCTATTTGGTTAAAGTTAATTTTTAGCGCCTAATGCCTTCTTTAAATAATCTCCTACTTCTTGCTCGCTGTATCTCCTGAACCCGCCCTTCGTGATGGTTATGAGCTCCATGCCGTCGCCGGTGTGGCTGTCACGGTCTAGGGCGCTCTTCAATGCCCTGAGGGCGACCGGGATTGTCTCCTCGGCGGTCTTGTTTTCGGTGTACTCCCTCTCGAGAACGCCGTAGGCCATGGGACTACCGCTTCCTGTGGAGGCCATCTTCTCCTCGATTAGGCCGCCTATCGGGTCCAGCGTGTATAGTTTTGGCTCTGCCCCGTCGTATCCTCCGATTAGGAGTTGAACTAGGTAAGGGAAAATCTTGTTGCCCTGCAGTATGTTGGATAATAGGACTGATATGGACTGCGCGCTCATCTTCTCGCTGTTGTTGACCTCGTAGAGGGCTGCTTCAGCCTGAGTCAGGCGCATTACGTATTCAGCATCGCCGACGCTGCCTGCGACCGTCGCACCGACCGCCCCGTTTATGTCGAAGCACTTCTGGGCTCTCTTGCTGGCTATGAATCCGCCCCAAGAAGCCCTTCTGTCCGTCGCAAATACGACGCCGTCGCTGCATACTAATCCGATAGTCGTAGTTCCTTTAAAGGTTTGTGAATCCAAAGAAATCGCCTCAAAAGCGTTTTAGAAGAAGGCTTATCCTCCTATGGAAAACCTACTATAATATACGACACCAGCCTTTAAAAACGTGAAAGTATCGCCGTGTAAACTAGTTTAGGCGGAAAGGAGGGGGAATAATGTGGTGGCTATCATCAGCAGCGTGACTATGACCAGTATTATCGAGCCGACCCAGGTCAGAATGTTCATGAGCCTGCCGTTCACGTACTCTCCCATGACTTTTTTGTTGTTCACCAGGTATATGAGCGCGAACAGTATTATTGGTAGTGCCATCCCGTTTATTACTTGAGAGAGTAGCATGAGGTTTATGAGAGGTATGTCAGGTATTAGTACGACGCTTGCGCCTAACACAGTAATTAGTATGAGCATGAGGTAGAATTCCCTAGCCTCGTGGAACCTTTTGTTGACACCAGACTCCCAGCCGAGCGCCTCGCAGACGTAGAATGCCGTGGAGATTGGGAGTATGAATGCTCCGAATAGGGCGGCGCCGAAGAAGCCGACTGCGAATAGTATGAACGCGTATTCTCCGGCGAGCGGTTGTAGGGCGCGTGCTGCGTCTACCGCGCTCTCGATTCTTATTCCGTGGGAGAACAGGACTGTGGCGCAGGTCATTATTATGAAGAAGCTGACGACGTCGGTTATTACGCATCCTATTATGACGTCCCATTTGGAGTACTTGTATTCCTTGACTCGAATGCCCTTTTCGACTATGGAGGACTGTAGGTAGAATTGCATCCAAGGTGTTATGGTCGTCCCTATCACGCCGACGAGAATGATGAGGTAGGGTGCCGTCAGGTTGAAGGAGGGCACCAGGAATTCCTTCATGACCATACCCCAGTCTGGTTTAGACATTACTCCTGAGAGTATGTATGACACGTAGAATAGCGTCAGCAGCAGGAAGAACTTTTCAAGGGACTTGTAGTTCAGTTTTATTGTAGCGACTAGGACGAACAGGACGCAGAACGGAACTAGGATGTACTTGTCGAGGCCGAAGAGTTCTCCTGCGGCCGCTATGCCGGCGAACTCTGCAACGGTGACAAAGAGGTTTGCGACTATTAGGCAGACCATTATGAAGATGGTTATTTTTACTCCGAAGTTTTCGCGTATGAGGTCTGCCAGCCCCTTTCCGGTGACTGCACCCATTCTGGCGCACATCTCCTGCACTAGTATGAGCAGAAACGTTATCGGTATCAGAGTCCACAGCATGCTGTAGCCAAAGTGCGCTCCGGCGACTGAGTATGTTGTTATGCCGCCGGCGTCGTTGTCGACGCTCGCAGTGATTATCCCAGGTCCGATTATGCCCAAGATGAACAGCATCTGCTTAAGCCTTGAGGGTCTGCTGGACTCCATTCTTTCTCTTGCGCTTTATTTTATGGGGCGTGTACCTGTGCCTGAGCCATGCTTTGGGCATTATCTCGGACAGCACGTCGTCTGCTGTGACGACGCCCTTGAGTACATTCTCCTCGTTCACGACAGGGAGGAT
>JAPKXP010000123.1 GCA_026394745.1 Candidatus Altarchaeota archaeon | reverse complement strand
TCGTACTCATAGGTTTTTTCATAGGCTTGCTTCTAGGCGGCTCAGGAGGATACTTCTTCTCCCCTCAGGCAGGCAAGACCACGATCATCGAAAAAGAGATAACCAAGTTCCAGTGCAGCAACGGCAGCATGGTGGACGACATGAAGTACTGCCCGAAGGGCGACAGCATGATATGCGTCAACCAGACCAAGTACATATTCAGGAATGAGACTGTCTTCATGCCCTGCGACTGCCTGAAGGATTGCGGCGTCTACGTGGCTCCGACCACGACCACTACGTTCCCGCAGAAGCCTAAGGTATACTGCAACAGCAATGGCGACTGCGGCTCGACAGTCACTGGAGCCATCAAGTGCAGTGTAACCCAGGAAGCCTACAGGCTCCTTATCACTCCAAAATGCTTCTTGAACGTTACACAGCCTTTCTGCATCGAGGAGCAGAGTAAGGAAGTCGTCAAGCAGTGCGGTGCGGAAACTGAAGGCGAGATATGCAAGCCAGGAGTAGGCTGCATAATACAGAGCGATGCATAATACAGAGCGATTAACTTTTTTTTATTAGTTTTATCCTTTAATCAGCCTTTCCACCGCCTCCCTAACCTTCCCTATCGGCGGCACCAGGGCGAACCTGACGTACTTTTCGCCTGGGTTCACGCCGTTGAACGTGTGGCTTATAATGTTCCCTGGCACGCAGTTTATGCCTTTTTCCAGCAGAATATTCTCCGAGAACTTGAGGGGCGTTGTTCCAGCCGGAACTTTAGCCCAAACGAAGAAGGTTCCGCCAGGCTTCCTTACCTCGCACCCGACCTTCCTCAAGGCGGGGAGTAGCGTCTCAAGGCGCTGCCTGTAAACGCCGCGCATCTCCTCCGGGTGTTTTTCGTCCTTGAAGGCTGCTGCCGCGGCGTCCTGTATGAAGGTCGCGACGCCCTGAATGCTCTTTCTTTCCATCCGGTCATAGGGCTTCAGAAGCTCCGGGTTCTTTGAAGCATAGAATCCTACCGCATAGCCTGTCATCATGCTCCTCTTAGAAAGGGAGTTCAACACTATGCTGCACTCATCAGCCCCGGAAACCTCCAGGATGCTTTGAGGCGGCTTGTCGTAGTACAAGTCGGCGTAGCATTCGTCCGAAACGAGGATTATGTCGTTTTCCCTGCACAAGTCCACGGCCTCCCTCATCTTCTCATTCGGGTATACTGTGCCAGTCGGGCTGTGCGGCGAGTTAAGGAACAATAGCCTCGCCTTCTTCAGCACGTCCTTAGGGACGCTCTGGAAGTCAGGCAGAAAATCGTTGCTTTCGAGGATGTTCAAGTAGTACGGGACTCCCCCGGCGTGTATCGTCCCTGAAGTGTAGGGCGGATAGCTGGGGTTTGGAATCAACGCCACGTCCCCCGAGTTCAGGAAGTAAAGCGGAATCTTGCTTGACGCGTACTTTGCCCCGTAAGTCGCCACCACCTCCTCAGGCTTCAGCGATACTTTAAACCGCTTCTTCACGTACTCGACGACAGCCCCCTTAAAGCCGGCGTGACCTGGCGTGTCCGGGTAGCCTGAAGCCTTCCTATCTTCGACAGCCTTCTTGCACGCGCTCCTGACGACGTCCGGCGTCGGGTCTGTGGGGTCTCCTATGCCGAAGTCTATTATGTAATCCTTCCCGAACTTCTCGACCGCGTTCCTCCTGTTCTTGTCCACGACGTCGAACGGGTAAGGCGCGTCTAGTATCGGAACAATGTTCCTGTTTATTCCGGGCTTGAACGGCATCTTCACTTAACCCCCTTGAATCCGTGCTTCCTCGCCCACATCCTCAGACGGAGGGCGTTCAATTTTATGAATCCTATCGAATCCCTCTGGTCGTAGCCACCGTGCACGTCCATGCTTGCGATGTCCTTGTCGTATAAGCTGTCCTGAGACTCGCGGCCTATGACCATGCAGTTGCCCTTGTACAAGCTGACGTAGACCTTGCCTGACACGTACTCCTGGCTCTTCTCTACCGCAGCCATCAAAAACTCCATCTCAGGCGCGAACCAGAAGCCATAGTACATGAGCTCTGAAATCTTCGGCACGAGCGTGTCCCGGATGTGCATTACCTCCCTGTCCATGGTCAGGCCTTCAATGTCAAGGTGCGCGACTCTAAGGACGGTGTATCCCGGCGTTTCGTAGACTCCGCGTGACTTCATGCCAACGAACCTGTTCTCCACGAGGTCTATCCTGCCTACGGCGTTATCACCGGCTACCTTGTTAAGGTATAACAGCATGTCAAGCGGCTTAGTCTTCACTGTATTGTCCTCAAGGTTCTCGACCTTGACCGGCACGCCATTCTCGAAAGTTATGCACAGTCTAGTCTCCTTGTCTGGAGCCTCCTTCGGCGACTTCGTCAGCTCAAACATGTCCTCGCTGGGCCGGAACTTCGGGTCTTCGAGTATACCCGCCTCGTAGCTGATGTGCATTACGTTAGGGTCAGAGCTGTAAGGCTTCTTGACAGTCGCCTTAATCGGAATCTTGTTCTTACTTGCGTACTCTATCATGTCCGCGCGGCCCTGGAACTGCTTGAGGAACTCGTCGTCCTTCCAAGGCGCGATAATCTCTGCCTCAGGCATGAGCGTAAGGTAAGTGAGCTCGAACCTGACCTGGTCATTCCCCTTCCCGGTCGCCCCGTGCGCGAGAACCTTGGCACCCTCTTTTTTCGCCACCTCAACCTGCCTCTTGGCTATAAGCGGCCTTGCTATTGAAGTTCCGAGAAGGTACTTGCTCTCGTATATAGCGTTAGACTTCAAGGCCTTGAACACGAAATCCACGACGAACTCGTCCTTCAGGTCCTCGATGTAAACCTTCTTCGCGCCTATGGCAAGCGCCTTCTGCCTCACCGCATCGAGGTCCTCGTTCTGCCCGAGGTCCGCGGCGTAAGCCACG
>JAPKXP010000032.1 GCA_026394745.1 Candidatus Altarchaeota archaeon | reverse complement strand
GCACTTCGGTGATGGAGAGCGATAGCATAAACGAGAAGGTACGCGAGTTGGTGGAAGGATGAAGGTCAAGATTTGCGGCATAACGAGCCTCGAGGACGCTAGGATGGTGGTCGACAACGGCGCGGACGCCTTGGGGTTCATCATAGACGTGCCGGTGAGCACGCCCAGGAAAATCAGCCTTGAGGAGGCGTGCCGGATAGTCGACGAACTAGGAAAGCTCGAGCAGAAGGTTGTCGCAGTCATGATGAATCCGAAGCCGAAGCAGGTTGAGGAAGTCTACGAGGCGTTGACGCCGGACGCGTTCCAGTTCCACGGGAGCGAGAAGCCGCTCCTGCTCGCCCAGGTGAAGGACATACTGGACGTCGAGCTGATAAAGACGATACACATCGGCGAGGACGGGGCGGTCCAATGGGACTACGGCAACGAGATAGTCGGTCTCGTCGATTATCTGCTGCTTGACACCAGGGCTGGCGACATGGCGGGCGGGACTGGTAGGACGCACGACTGGAACGTCAGCGTCGAATTGAAGGAGAATACAGGCAAGAGGATTATCCTCTCAGGCGGCCTCAACAAGGACAACGTGGTTGATGCGGTGAAGAAAGTCAACCCCAATTGGGTTGACGTTTCCAGCGGCGTGGAGAGCGAACCCGGAAGGAAGGATGCGGTTAAAGTCAGGGAGTTCATGGAGGCTTTGAAGAATGCGAGGTAAGTTCGGAGTATACGGCGGCCAGTACGCGCCGGAAACGTTGATGCCTGCTTTAGCGGAGCTTGAAAAGGCATTCAACAGGTATAGCAGCGACAATGAATTCCAGAGCGAACTCGACTACTATCTGAAGGAATTCGGCGGGAGGCCGACTCCACTGTACCACGCGAGAAACCTCAGCAGGGAGCTTGGACTAAAGCTTTACCTGAAGCGCGAGGACTTGGTCCATGGAGGAGCCCACAAGTTAAACAACACGCTGGGGCAGGTTTTGCTCGCGAAGAGGATGGGCAAGAAGAGAGTCATCGCGGAAACCGGCGCAGGACAGCACGGCGTCGCGACCGCGATAAGCGCGGCGGCCTTAGGCCTCTCGTGCGAGGTTTACATGGGCTCCGAGGACGTGGAGAGGCAGAAGCTTAACGTATTTAGGATGGAGCTTCTTGGCGCGCGGGTTATTCCAGTAGAGTCCGGCTCGAAGACGTTGAAGGACGCGACCAACGAGGCGATGCGAGACTGGCTCGCTAACGTCTACGACACGTACTACTGCATAGGAAGCGTTGTCGGACCGCACCCTTACCCGACGATAGTCCGGGAATTCCAGAGGATAATTGGCAGGGAGACTAGAACGCAGGTGCTGGACAAGGAGGGCAGGCTGCCGGACGCAATAGTCGCCTGCGTGGGCGGAGGCAGCAACGCCATGGGGATATTCACCGACTTCATCGACGACGAAAAGGTGGAGCTCGTGGGAGTGGAGGCCGGCGGGATGGGATTGAAGAGCGGTAAACACGGGGCTACGCTCTGCGCCGGAACAGACGGGGTGCTGCATGGCATGTACACGAAGCTGCTTCAGGACAGGTACGGCCAAATCAGGATTTCACACAGCATCTCGGCAGGCCTCGACTATCCTGGAGTCGGGCCGCAATTGAGCCACCTGAAGTCCAGCGGAAGGCTTACCGT
>JAPKXP010000195.1 GCA_026394745.1 Candidatus Altarchaeota archaeon | reverse complement strand
TCGTCTATCACCAGTATCTTCCTGGTCTTCGACTTCTTCATCTGAGTGTAGACGTACTCGAGCAGCAGGAACATGATCGTACCCTTGCCTACGTCCGGGATGTCTCTTATGTCGAAGGATATCATGCGGTTCGACAAGTCGATTTTAGTGTGCTGGTTGAGGAACCTCATCGGCCCGAACACGTAGCTCTTGAGCCTGTTGACTATCGCCATCGACGGTTCGTAGATTATCTCCTTGCTTGATTTAGTAAGCGGCAGAACCTCGTTGTATAGGTCTTCGAGCAGCGGAGGCTGCCTGCTCCAAGTCTTCGGGTCCTTGTTTATGCCCTTCTCCTCGTAGGACCTGTCGATGGTTTCGTCGAGTATGGCCCTCTGAGGCTCGGTCAATTCGCCGAGCAGGCACCTGAAGAAGGCGAGCAACGAAAGCTTCTTCTCGTCGAACGTCTGGTCCATCATGTCGAACGGGTTGATGACGCTGTCTGAGTCGGGTGCGATTCTTATTATGTCTCCGTTGAAGGTCCTGGCGAGGTCGCCGTACTCGCCCTGCGGGTCGATGACGTTGACGCTCACGCCTTCCATGAACTCGCGCATCAAAAGGAGTTTTATGGCGTAGCTCTTTCCGCCGCCTGAAGTTCCGAGAACCAGCATGTTCGGGTTGGAGAGTTCGAACGGGTCTATTATTATCGGGATGCTGTTGTACTCGTTGAATCCTATTAGTATGCCGGTTGCGTGCTGTTCTAGGGAAGTTATCGCGAACGGGAAGCAGGATGCTGCTGCTGATGACGTGATGTTGCGCGTGACCTTGAGTTTGTCGTCTCCTATGGGGAGGATGGACTGTAGGGCCTGGTACATCTGGTATGCTGGAATCTTGGGCGTTACCATAATGGAGTTCATGGTGTCCATAATCTGCTTGCTGACCTTTTCCATGTCCTCCTTAGTGTAGGCTTTGGCGTCTATGTACAGGCTTATGTCGAACATCTTCTCCGTGCCCTCCTGTATCAGGCTTATGAGCCCCATCGTGTCTTGGTGCTGTTGAATCAAGGATTGTGGGACAATCTTGCCTTCGCTTTCGAGGGCGTAGAGGTCTGTCTTCTGCTTCTTTATCTCGTTCTCAAGAAGCTTGATCGTGACGCTTACCGAGTACGGCGCTATGTGCATCGAGAGGTCGAAGTCGAGGTTCATCTCGATGAGGCGCGTAAGCCATCCCGGGTCGACGAGCCTCGGATACTGTATGGCTGTTATGACTTGATGGTACTTTACAATCTGTATGTCCGACGGGTGGATTATTATCGTTGATGGGGATGTAAGGTACTCGATGAGGCGGTCCTCATACTCCGTGTAGGACTCTATCTCCTTTTTTTCCCTCTCCGTCTTTCCTCCAAAAAGTCCCATCGCTCACACCTTAATCCTTGTCTAAAAGCCTCTCGTCTATAGTTCCGCCTGCTCCTACGACGGGCTTTGGCGCGTTCTTCCACATCCTCCTGTACATCGTTATCGGGCTTATTATCGTCTCGTAGACCTCGAACGTTTCAGTGAAGTATGTGGAGTAGAAGTCCCGGAGCTGGCTTGTGTTAAGCCGCTCGGAAACTATCCCCGAGAGCGCTAGCCTAGCTTTGATTTCCTCGCACTGTGTCTCAAGGTAGTCGACGGTCTCCTTTTCGCTGCCCTTCTTCTGTCCTGGGACGACTATGTAAAAGTGCCTGTCGTTTATCTTGTTGACCTTTATGTAGCTTCTCATGTACTCTGCGAAGTGCTCGTAGTAAGCCAAAGCGACTTTGTCGTCCCTCTGCAGTATCCTACGCTTCAGGTGCCGCAGGTAGTCCTCCAAGTCCAGGTTGATGCTCCTCATCACAATCTGTATCGAGAAGTTTAGTCCGTTCAGGAACTCTAGGAACCCGTAGATTACCGTGTCTTTATCTTGTTCGGAAAGTACGCCGAAGTTTATCGGCTTGACTTTTATTACTGCGAGGACGCTCTTGTTCTTAAGGTATGTTGCGTCGGCCCTGATGGACCGTATGTTCATAAGCTGCCTTGCCGCGGGAGAGAGCCAGGAAGTCTTCTTGTTCTGGCCCATGTAATCCAGATAGTTCTTGAGCCATACGTCGAGGTTGAACTGCACGAAACCTGCGGTGATGAGTAGTATGACGCCGGAGATGAGTATTTTGACCGGTCCTGGAAGCGGGATTGGGAGCTTGTCACTTAAGGATATGTATCCTGCGGCAAGAAGCCCTATGGCCAGGTAGATGGACTGTTTTATCGTTAGGGGGCCGACAAGCTTCTCCTCGTACTTTATGTTGGCTGGTATGGCGTATGGCATCTTAGCGTTATAATTATTATTACGTAAAGTATTTAATGTATTCGATTGACGCATACGTCGTTTTTTATCTTCTAGTACGCTTCCTGCACTTTCTCGTACTCTTCTAGTTTTTTGATTTCAGCGGCGAACAACGTCTTTATCTGCGTCTCCTCCTCTGCGGTGAACCTGTCGTATCCGGTCAGTTCCTCCTCAAGGTCTTCGACTAGCTTGTGGCCTGCTGCGACCTTCTGGCGGAACACCTTGTCCGAGTAAATCTCCTCGTTTATGTCGTCGAACATGCTCTCTATCTTTCCTTTAATC
>JAPKXP010000075.1 GCA_026394745.1 Candidatus Altarchaeota archaeon | reverse complement strand
CTGTCCGGGTAGACGACCAAATCCTGCATCGCATTAATGAGCCTCCTTTGCATGTAACCGCTTCTTCCAGTACGGATAGCGGTGTCGACCAGACCCTCACGGCCGCCCATGCTGTGGAAGAAGTACTCCGTCGGGCGCATACCCCTCTTGAAGTTGCTTCTAACAAATCCATTAGCCTCGGCGCTTACGTCGCCCTTCTGGAAGTGCGACAGAGTCCTGGAGTGGTAACCCCTCTTGATTCTTGAACCACGAACCGCCTGCTGCCCGACGCATCCAGCCATCTGAGTGAGGTTCAAGAGGCTTCCTCTCGCACCAGTCCTCGCCATCAAGACCGCACTGTTCTCGCCGGCATAGTGTTCCGCAATCTTTCCTGCAGCGGTCCTAGCCTTACCGAGCTCGACCATGATGTACTCCTCAAGCGACTCCACCGTAGACTTGCCCGGAATAATCTTAAGCTCGCCCTTGTTGTAGGAGTTGATGAACTCGTTCACGTCATCCTCGACCTTGTAGAGCATCCTCTTAAGCTCGTCCTTCGCCTTGTCTGGGATGTCCTGCTCGTCTATGCCCACGCTGAATCCACACCTCATCAGCATATTCAAGCACATTCGGGTGGACTTGTCTATGTACTCCCTAGCGGTATCTGAGCCATACTTGAGGATAATCTCGTTAAGCAGCTTTCCGGAAGTACCTTCAACGTCAATGAACCCTGAAACCAGCTTCCCGCCCTTTATGACGACCTCGTGACCTCCCTTGTTCTTGTAGGTAAAGTTTAAGTCCTTCGGAAGCAGAAGCCCGTAAAGATCCTTGCCGGAAAACTTCTTCCCTTCAGGAAGCTCGACAATGTTGTGGGCTATGGTCAAAGCCCCCGCCCTATCGAACTCGATGCCGTCCTTGGTGAGGAGGTAAGCGCCCGTAACGTGGTCGTGACGTCCTCCAATCAATGGGCCGCCGAACCTCGGAGATAGAAGGTTCTCTTCAACACTCATGAGCATGTCTGCCTCGGCTATAGCCTCCTCGCTCTGAGGCACGTGCAAGTTCATCTCGTCGCCGTCGAAGTCGGCGTTGTACGGAGCGCAGACTGCAGTGTTGATTCTGAACGTGTTGTAGGGCAACACCCTCACCTTATGACTCATCATCGAAATCCTGTGCAGTGAAGGCTGCCTGTTGAATATGACCGTGTCGCCGTCCTGAAGCATCCTCTCGACGACATCGCCCTCCTTAAGCGTCTCTGCGATGACTTCGCGGGTGTCGTCCAGAATCCTCTTTCTCCTGCCGGCGGCGATGACATTGTGGGCGCCGGGATAAACTTCAGAGCCGTTTAGAACAAGCTTCTTGAGGCGCTCGACATTTCTTTCGTTGACTTCCTCGGGAACGGTAAGCTCCATCGCAACGTAGTATGGAACGCCGACCTCGTTGATGCTCAACGTCGGGTCAGGACCTACGACGGTTCTCGCGCTAAAGTTAACCCTCTTACCGGAAAGGTTGTTCCTGAATCTCCCCTCCTTGCCCTTCAGCCTCTGGGCGATAGTCTTCAAGGGCCTGCCGCTCCGATGCCTCGCAGGCGGAATACCCGTTATCCCGTTGTCGAAGTAAGTCGCGACGTGATACTGCAAAAGATCCCATAAATCCTCTATGATAAGCTGCGGAGCGCCTGAATTGATGTTCTCCTCAAGCCTCTGGTTGATTCTCAATATGTCCACAAGCTTGTGCGTCAAGTCGTCCTCGCTCCGGTCGGCGCTCTCGAGAGTAATCGACGGCCTCGCCGTAATTGGCAGCACGGGAATCACGGTGAGTATGAGCCACTCAGGCCTCACCTTGAAGTTCAAGTACTTCAAGTCCTCGTCAGTAACCTTCTCAAACCTCTCCTTAACGTCCGTGACAAGAAGGTTGTTGTCGTCCTCGTAGTACGAGTAAGGCCTGACGAATTTAATCTTAACCTGCTTCGTACTGCAATGCGGGCACTTGCCCTCGTTGTTGGAGACCTTGATTGCCTTGTTCCAAGCTTCCTCATAAGTCTCGTCACAAAGCGGCTTCTCGTCGAACTTCTTAAGCTGGTCGACGGAAACAAGAATCCTGCCGCACGACTTGCACGTAGCACGCAAAAGATTATAAATCTCCTTAGCGTAGCCGACGTGAACGACAGGCCTCGTAAGCTGGATGTGGCCGAAGTGACCCTGGCACTCGCCAAGCCTGCCGCCGCAAGTCTTACACCTGATTCCAGGGTCAATGACGCCCAAACGAGGGTCCATCAAACCGCCCTCGACAGGGTACCCGTCGTCTGAATAAGTGTTTGGAGTGTATACTCTCGCCGCACTCATCTTCTGAATCATCTTCGACGAAAACAACCCGAACTCTATGTGATCAATCTTCTTCCTTACAATCATTTTCAAGCCTTGTCAGCCAACCTTAACTTCGGGTGGATGTACATACCCATAAGCTCGTCCAAAAGCAGCTTGAACGCGTAAGCTATCTCGACAGGGTAGGTCGGCGCATCGCCGCAGAGCGGGCAGTAAATCTGCTTGCGCTCCAGGTCGTTGACCGCCACCATGCCGCACTTGCTGCATATTGGAACGATGACCTTGTCAGACTCGTCAAGAAGCCGATCCTTCAGGACCATGGCAACCCCGTGGCCGATAAGACAGTCCCTCTCCATCTCACCGAACCGGAGACCGCCCTCGCGAGCTCTTCCTTCAGTCGGCTGCCTGGTCAACATCTGAACCGGGCCGCGTGAACGAGCGTGAATCTTGTTAGCCACCATGTGGTGGAGCTTCTGGTAGTAGATGACTCCGACGAAAATCTCCGACTCAAACCTCTCGCCGGTCTTGCCGCTGTACATGACCTCCTTCCCGTTCGAGTTGAAGCCGTACTTCTTGATTCCCTCCCTAAGGTCAGTCTCATCCTCGTTCGAGAAAGCAGTACCGTTAACGAGCCTCCCCTCCATAGAGCCAAGCTTCCCGCCAATCATCTCAAGAACGTGACCAATCGTCATTCTCGACGGAATCGCGTGCGGGTTGATTATGAGGTCAGGGACGATACCATCCTTGGTGAAAGGCATGTCCTCATGCGAGACTATTAGGCCTACGACACCCTTCTGACCGTGCCTTGAAGCGAACTTGTCTCCAAGCTCAGGAACCCTCTGGCTCCGCACCCTAACCTTGGCAAGCTTGTTCCGCTCCATAGTCTCGGTCAAAACCACGCCGTCGACGATGCCGGACTCCATATGCCTTACAGTGGTTGAAGTCTCGCGCCTCTTCTCCTCGACGATTCCATAAGGACCAATCTCCTCAAGGAACCTCGGCGGAGAAGTCTTGCCGAGTAAAACATCACCTGAACCAACATCAGACTCAGGATAAATTATGCCGTCCGGGCCAAGCTTCGAGTAAGTGTCCTCAGACTGAGCGCCCTCAACCTCAGGCAGCGGAATCTCGAACTTATCGTGCTGCCCGCTTGGGTAACCGCGCTCCTCAGCAGTGTAAGTCCTGTAGAATATCGAACGCCCAAGACCCCTCTCGACAGCGCTCTTGTTGAGTATGATCGCATCCTCCATGTTGAACCCCTCGTAGCTCATGATAGCCACGACGAAGTTCTGCCCGGCAGGCCTCTGCTTGTAGTCTATAACATCTATAACGTCAGTCTTGACCATGGGAGTCTGCGGGTACT
>JAPKXP010000182.1 GCA_026394745.1 Candidatus Altarchaeota archaeon | reverse complement strand
GCGGTGTCGTAGAATCCGACGTGGATGTCCCACATGCCGAGTTCATTCCTCTTGACTACTTTAGCATTGTATAGCGTCTCCCACAGGTCGTAGCTGAAGTAGCCTACCGCGCCTCCGGCAAAAGGCAGTTCATTTTTTGTGACGCGGCGTTCGTCCAGCAGTTTCTTCAGGCAGTCGAGCGGGTCGCCTACGGTCCTCTCGACTACGCCGTCCTTAATCAGTTCAATACGATTCCACATTGACCTGAACACCATGAAAGGTTCAGCACCGATGAAAGAGTATCTGCCTGTTTTACCGTCTGAAAGACTGCTGTCTAGGAAAAAACAGTACGGCCTCCTTTCCAAGCACTCGAACAACCCGACCGGGTCTCCCATGCCCTCAAGCTCTCTCAATACGACAGAATCCGCAGCCCAATCTTTCATCTCAAGAAGGCTTTTTCCTAGATTAACAGGGCTGGAAACAGCGTTTGAAACAATGCCCAACATATAAATTGCATTGACGAATATTTAAGCTGATGATTGGTTTCGTCTTCAAGTTCATGTGGGGCGAGTTCGTTGACCGGCTTATGCCCAAACCCAGGGATTTCATAACAGCCCTCCTGCTGACTACCGCGTTCTACCTCCTCTGCAGGTGGGAGCCAGTCGCCTACGTAATATTCTTTATCGTGTCGCTCGCGATAGTCTACACAGTCTCCCGCCTAGTGTACGTCATCCAAGCCATGCTGAAGCTGAACAAGATGCGAAAGAACATGGGTGGTCTGATAGACACCCTGAAGGGCGTAATCAAGAGATAGGCCTTTAAGTTTTCTTTAAATCCCGTATACAATATATTCTTTATGTCTGGAATCGACTTTCAGGTCGTCGACCAGAAGATATACTGTCTCGACGAAAAGATTAGCTTTGAGGACGCGAGGAAGCGCGCTGACGAAAAGAGGCAGGGTTCTTTCGGTTTAATCTCTTCGATACTCAGCAGGCCAGACACGGGCGACATAGAGCTTTCGTACTCCGAGAAGAGGTACGAGCCGTTCTGGTACGTCCTGTGCACCACCCACCTGGAGTACAACAGGCAGCGTAACATAGAGTTCGAGGTCGAGGAGGTGGTGATGAGCATTACGGTAAACGACGTAAAGCACGATACTCCGCGGGGCGCGAAGAAGATTTCCATAAGCGGCGTGGAATACTGCGTAGAAGACTTGCGCAAGGAAATCTTTTTGGATGCGGACTCCGGCAAGGAGGAGAACGGCTGCAGGAAGTACGTGGACTACGGAAAGCACGAAATCCAGCAGACTGAAGAGATCATGACCGGCGAAAACATAGTGGTTCCCGCGAAGGTGAAGGCTTCTTACATAATACGGAACTACCTGTCTCAGATGCTGAAGCCCGTCAAGGCAGACGACATTCTGACGGAGCAGATTCGCATCGAAAAGCTTTACCTGTTCTTCCGCCCGATTTACGCATTCGAGTACAACTGGAAGAGCAAGGGCAAGTACGCTACGCTCGAAGTCGACGGCCTGACTCTTGAAGTGAAGTCCGGAGGTAAGGCGGTGAAGCAGAAGCTTAAGGAGGCGATAAT
>JAPKXP010000203.1 GCA_026394745.1 Candidatus Altarchaeota archaeon | reverse complement strand
GAGCAGGCATCCGGTAAGAGTCCACACCAACCTGAAGCCTGAAGTGACCAAGCTTATTAGAGAGATTGAGGAGCAGATGAACAGGAAGGTTAGGGAGAAGTCAGCGCACACTGGCACACCAGTTGGTGTCATAGAAAGCGAGAATGAGGCGAACGACAGGGTATACCAGAGGCTGCTTAGCGGAATCAAACGGTTGAAGAACAACATGATGCTGATAATAACATCGCCTTCAAAGGACCATATGACGGCAGTATCGTCGATGCTGAAGATATTGATTAGGGATAGGGAGATGGGCGGCGTGTACATAAGCATCAGCAGGCCCCACGAGTACATAGTGAACGCCATGTCAATGGAGAACATCGAGTCCGACGACGTGTATTTCGTGGACTGCATATCCAAGCTGGGCGGCAGGATGGACAGCAAGGACGGCGAAAACACGGTTTTCGTGGAGAATCCTTCGTCGCTTGAGGAGGTTAGCATGTACTTGGACAGGCTGCTTCCGAAGGTCAAGAGCGCAAACAAGTTCGTGTTCCTTGATTCGATAGATAGTCTGCTGATTTACAACAACGAGAAGTACGTGAAGGAGTTCACGCATTACCTGATAAACAAGGTCCGGCTTTCCGGGATAGCCGGCATAGTGTTCTCGATAGAGAAGAAGGAGGCTGAGGATTTGATAAAGACACTCCTTCCGATGTGCGACTCGCAGATAAAGCTGGAGTAGTTTATTTGGAGCAGTAGCTGAACACCAGGTCTTCTATCATAGCACTAGCGTGAAGGAAGCTTTTCAAGTCCACGTACTCCGGGTTCTTGTGGAGCTGACCGAGCGTTCCGGGGCCTATTGAGAAGCATTTTATGCCTCCGTGCTTCTTGAATATCGTCATGTCGTTTCTTCCGTTGCTGAACTTTGGCTGCGGCTTGAAGCCGTGCCTTGATATTATTTCACAGCAGTAGTCGTAGAATTTTTCGTCGATGCAATATTCCGAGGGGTAAAAGCTCGAGTCTGAAATACTGTACCTGCCGAAGCTTTTATCGCACAACGTTCTTATCCTGGATTTTATTGCATTCTTTGATTCCCCGGGTATGGTGCGGTAGTCGACTGTCAGGCTGCACCTGCCGGGTATAACGTTAGCGCCCTCCATCGCGCAAGCCTGGGTTATGGAGGAGACGGAGATAATTTTGAATTTCTTTCCGTATGCGTTGACGGTCTCCGTCGTCTTTTTCATGGACTGGAACTTCTCTATGAACCCGGGCAGCTGGTATATGGGATTAACGCCGCGCCAAGGCGAGCCGCTGTGCGCCGACTTGCCTATGACATCGACTTGCGAGCGGTATATTCCCTTGCAGCCGAATACGATGCTGACACTGCGCTTTCTTACGGAAGGCTCCAGGATTATTCCGCGCTTCGCCTTGACTTTGCCGACCATCTTGTAGGAGCCGTTCGACTCGAGATTGCCGGCCTCCTCCTTGGCGCTGAACGTGAAGTAGAGTCGTTTGCCTAATTTCATGCTGGCGGCGTTCGCCGCAATCTCCATCATGCACGCCACGCCGGACTTGCAGTCGGTAGCGCCTCTGCCGTAGAGCCTGCCGCCCTTCACGACGGGATTGAACGGGTTAATCCTCCAGCCGACAGCTGGCACCGTATCCATGTGCGAGTTCAGCAGGAATCCCTCGCCCTTTCCCCGGGCCGCTAGCACGTTCCCCTGAGCGTCAACATTAACCTTGTACCCGTAATCCTCAAGCACG
>JAPKXP010000134.1 GCA_026394745.1 Candidatus Altarchaeota archaeon | reverse complement strand
TTTTATCATACCGTTCTACCACCGCCTCGTGAAGATGGACATGCGAATCTTCAACGTCGACATCCCAACGCAGGAAGTAATGACGAAGGATAACGTGCCGGTTAAGATAAACGCCATCATCTACTTCAAGGTCATAGACCCGAAGAATGCATACTTCAACGTAGAAAACTACGCGTTTGCAGTCTCCAAGTACGGACAGACATCCCTCAGGAACGTGACGGGCGAGGCCACGCTTGACGAGCTTTTGATAGAGAGGCACAAAATTGCCCAACGGCTTAGGGAGATAGTCGACAAGGCAACGGAGCCGTGGGGTATAGATGTCATAATGATAGAGCTGCAGGACATAGAGCTCCCAGAGAACCTCAAGAGGACGATGGCCAAACAAGCCGAAGCCGAGAGGGAGAAGAGAGCCACGATAATACATGCTGAGGGGGAGCTCGCCGCCTCCGACAACCTCGCCAAGGCGGCTCGGATACTAAACGGTAAAAAGGGCGCGCTTCACCTGAGGACCCTGCAATCCATCGGAACCGTCGCAAGCGACCCGTCCAACACGGTGAGCTTCTTCATCCCGCTTGAGATACTGAAAGCAGTGGAGGAGACGAAGTAAGATGGTCCTCTACCCAGTCGTCATAAACCAGTACGAGAAAGGAGTCCTATTCTCCTTCGGCAAATACTCCGGGATAATTGAGCCCGGCCTACACCTTCTCGTCATGGTCTATCACAGTTACGAGCGCATAGACATGAGGGTGAAGACCATCGATATACCCAAGCAAGAGGTTATGACCCGCGACAACGTCCCGGTGAATATCAACGCGGTCATATACTTCAAGATATTCGACCCTAAGAAGGCAGTACTCAACATCAAGGACGTCGTCTGCGCCACCACCAAATACGCGCAGACTGCCATGAGGAATGTTACAGGGCAAGCCACCTTAGACGAGCTACTATCCGAAAGGCAGAAGATTGCTGAGAAGCTCAGGGAGATAGTCGACGTGGCAACGGAGCCATGGGGCGTATCCGTTACTGCGATAGAGTTGCAAGACATCGAGCTCCCAGAGGACCTAAAGCGAGCCATGGCCAAACAAGCGGAGGCGGAACGGGACAAGAGGAGTGTCATAATCAACTCCGAGGGAGAGGTCATAGCAGCCGAGAACATAGCAAAAGCTGCGGAAAAACTTTACTCTAACCCAGGCGCCCTGCACCTTAGGACTCTCAGGACGATAGCCGACCTGTCGGTGGAGAAGTCCAACACCAGGATATACGCAGTCCCCATCGAGGTCTTGCGCTCGATAGAGCGCCTTAGCGAGGTTCTAGCTAAGAAAGCGAAAATCTAGGTTCATCCCCTTTTGGCAACTTAATTACATGATTCAGACTTTTTGTCTTCTTATCTTGTTCTATTGTTATCTCATTGCCCGCAGTGCTTGAAGCTTAGTACTAGATGAACATAAGGTTCAAGTCCCCCAAAATGTCTAAAAAAGAAAAGGAAAATCGCAGTACATAAGCCTCTTTTTTAATTTTTCGCCCCGGACAGGAACACAACAAAAAGTTCGGTCGATGCAAAAACGCTGGATTGAGGGCACACAAAAAGGGGGCGTAGTTTGTAAAATAGAGCTACAGACAACTTTTCTAGAGCGCATTCTCTTTGCCTTTTAGTTTTGGGCGGCCATAATTACGCGATGAGATATTACGTGGACACCAACATCTGGATTGACTTCTGGGAGGATAGGTCAGACGGGTTGCGGCCTCTGGGCGAGTTCGCCTTCCAGTTCTTCAACAGTGTTATGGAACACAAGGATACTGTGTGTTACTCAAATCTTGTTGTCAATGAACTGAAGAAAAAGTTCAGTGAAGAATTGATTGAGAAACAGTTGTTCAGGCCGTTGCGCAAAGCCGGCGTCTTGGAAGAAGTCGGCGTCTCAAGAGAGCAAATGAGTGAGGCCAGGAAAATTGCGTCAAAAAAGAATGTTCCGGTGGGAGATGCCTTGCACGCGATACTCTCAAGAGACAATAACGCCGTATTGGTTTCACGAGACGCCCACTGTGATATGCTGCAGGATATTGTTGAAGTGCACAAGCCAGAAGAAGTTCACTGAATCCTACGGGAGAGCTCCTCAAAAGCTTCAACACGAGCTTTCTCATATTCTTCGTCAGTGAATCCTCTACCTGTCATCCTGCCTTTGTTCTTGGATAACTCGATTATAGCCTGTTTTACCCTATAATCCTCAAGCTTATCCTGTATGACACCGCGTATAAACTCGCTCCTGTTTGTGAAACCAAACGTTGACACAACAGAGTCAATCTGCCGAACAACATCCTCCTTAAGGTTAATGTTAATGAGCTTCATTATCTATACACCATATAGATGATATGTATATAAATACGCTGGACCCTGTTAAGACAAGGGGAACTACAACAGAAGGTTCAAGTCCCCCGGAAGGTCTAAAAAAGAAAAGGAAAATCGCAGTACATAATCCTCTTTTTTAATTTTTCGCCCCGGACAGGACTTGAACCTGTGACCAGCCGATGTCCGTAACCTTTTTTGGTTTCACCGCAGAAGGCTTTAAGCCTTCGTTTTTCTTTTGGGGATGAAACCACTTTTCTTTTTCTGAAAAAGAAAAGGGGTTCTAACAGTCGGTCGCTCTACCAGCTGAGCTACCGAGGCATATTTATTCTTTGTTTTGCCGTCGTTTCTTTCCGCCAGCGCTTTCTTCGCAAGAAAGGGCTGTGCCAGAGCTACCGAGGCTTCGCGTTTGATTATTTTTTCTTTCTCCCTTCAGAAGGCTTGCGCCTTCTGGGGCCCCGGAAACGCTTTGCGTTTCCTGGGTTTCATTAATGTTTTCTTTCTTTTTTAAAAAGAAAGAAGAGATTAGGGGAAGTTTTTACTTCCCTTTTCTGTGGTGGGCTTTGATGCTTGGCCGCTGTTTTTCAGCGCCCATGCCCCTGTTTCTTAGGCCGCGTCCTTTCCTTCCTGCGGGGGTGAGTCCCTTGAGGGCTCTGTGCCTGCTGGAGGGCTTGGATACCCAGCATAGGTTAGGGTCGCTTTGTATTACGGGGTGGCTTGGGTCTACCATGACGATTTCGTACCACGTGTACTGGCCGTCCGCCCACACCCAGTATGAGCCTAGTACTTCAAGGTTGGTGTATTTCTTTTGGCATCTTTCTTCGGCAATCCTTTGGTTGGATTTCTCCGAGGTGATTTTGTTGACTCCCATGCGTTTGGGTCTTCTGCCTCTTTTAGGCCTGGCACGGTGCATCGCGCCTTTTCGCATTCTGACGCGCGCTACGACGAAGCCTTGCTTGGCCTTGAAGCCGTATTGCCTGGCTCGGTCTATTCTCGTCGGGTGCTCGACCCTGACTATGGGGTAGCCCTTCCTCCATTTCTGCTTCCGCTCTTGTATGATGCTTCTTATCAGAGAGTACTCTGGCTCCCTGATTTTGTCTCGTATTCTGTGGTATAACTCCGTTATGTATTTTTGGTATGCCATGACAAATCAACTCCCATTCAACGGGTTCAAGAGGTTCAATCTCTCACACCCCCGCATGCTTTACGGGATAAGGAGTATTATTAAAGCAGACGGATTTATAAGCGGTTTTTATAGTTTCGTCGACTATAAATTATAAACTATTTGATGATGCATCATGCCTTTCAGAAAGCTTCTTAAGTGGATTACGGGAATCTTCGGCAAGAGGAAGTCCATAAGGCTTGGATTCTACGGTCCGCCTAACGTCGGCAAGACTACTTTAGCCAACAAGATTTCGATGGACTGGACGGGCGAACCGGTGGGTAAGGTTTCTGAGATTCCGCACGAGACTCGCGAGGTACAGAAGAAGGAGCATGTCGTCGTGCAGACTGACGGCAGGAAGGTTGAGATGAACCTTCTTGACATGCCGGGGATAGCAACCAAGATTGATTTTGAGGAGTTCGTCGCCTACGGCTTGGACGTGAAGGAGGCACAGAAGAGGGCTAAGGAGGCGACTAAGGGTGTTATTGAGGCGATTAAGTGGCTTGAGAACGTGGACGTTGCTTTGGTGATTATGGACTCCACGAGGGACCCTTACACTCAGGTCAACATCACAATCATCGGCAATCTTGAGGCCAGGGACATTCCGGTCGTTATTGTAGCCAACAAGATTGACTTGAAGAACGCGGACCCCAAGAGGATTAAGGAGGCGTTCCCGCAGCACCCGGTCGTCGAAGTATCCGGCTTGAAGGGCACGAAGATCGACGATCTTTACAAGGCTATAGCCAAGCATTCAAGGTAAGGAAAATGTCGGAGATAGAGATTGAGTTTATTTCGTCGGACGTTTTGAGGGGTATGGACTTAGAGGGGAAGCTAAAGTACATCCTCGAGAACGTGAAGGACAACAAGATTCTGGTGATTGAGGAGGGCATGTGGCCGCAGGAGGAGGCCGCGCTCATCGAGGAGACGATGAAGCAGGTCAACAAGAAGTTCCATGGGATTGAAGTATCCACGCTCCGCGAGAAGACTGAGGAGGGCCTTAGGGAGAAGGTCATAAGGATGCTGGGCGGAAGCACCGGCGGACTCACTGTCATAGGGCCTTCGAAGCTGGTTAGGAAGGTTAAGAAGGAGCCTCAGCAGATTACGATGCTCGCCGGCGAACCATCTAAAAAGTAGTTTTCCTTGGGCTGTTTTTTAACTTCCGGTTCCTTTATATTGATTGTATGCCACACAAGTGCACCAGGTGCAGCCGTATTTACGACGACAAGGCTGAGGAGCTGGTGACTAGCGGCTGCGAGTGCGGTTCGCGCGTTTTTCTTTACCTCAGGCCCGACTACGCCGGAACGAAAGAGAAGACTGTCGAATTCCTTAAGGAACACGAACTGCCAAGGCAGGACTTGGAGTGGCTCGACCGCGAATTCAACCGCAAGCTTGAGGTTGAAAACACCATAATAACCTTGGACGTTGAGAACGTCACAAGGATTGGCGAAGGCAAGTTCGAGCTGAACCTAAAGTCTCTCATGAGCGGCGAACCCATCGTCATCAAAGCAAAAGACGGCGTCTACTACATCGACATAGAGTACGCCATGAAGCCTAAACGGAAGAGGTAGGCTGCTTTATTTATCCTGTTTCCAATATTTTATGCCATGGCCGTGCACCCAATCGAGTACAGGTATGGGAGAAACGCTGTCAAGCGCATCTTTGAGGAGGAGAATAAGCTCCAGAGGATGCTTGACGTCGAGGCTGCGCTTGTTAGGGCTCACGCGCGCTTGGGGAATATTCCGAAAGCTGACGCTGAGGCCATAAGCAGGAAGGCGTCGGTGGAATTCGTGAAGCTCCAGCGTGTTAAGGAGATTGAGGATGAGATTAATCACGACGTCATGGCTGTCGTAAGGGCGTTGACTGAGCAGTGCGGGGACGCGGGAAAGTTCGTGCACCTTGGCGCCACCAGTAACGACATACTGGACACTTCTCTTGCATTACAGCTGAGGGATTACATAAAGATTCTGGAGAAGGGTTTGGTTGACCTCAAGAAGATTCTGCTCAAGCAAGCTGTGTTGCATAAGAAGCTGGTTTGCGTGGGAAGGACGCACGGACAGCACGCTGTTCCTACGACGTACGGGCTCAAGCTGGCAATCTGGGCTAGCGAGGTTCACAGGCACATCGAAAGGCTGAACGAGATTAAGCCTAGGATTCTTGTCGGGAAGATGAGCGGCGCGGTCGGGACGCAGGCTGCTTTAGGCAGGAACGCGATGAAGCTTCAGGACCTTGTTATGCGGGATTTGGGCATTAAGCCGACGCTCGTCTCCAACCAGGTGGTGCAGCGGGATCGGCACGCCGAGTTCATGCTGCTTCTGGCATTGATTTCCGAAACACTAAACAAAATAGGGGTTGAGGTAAGGAACCTGCAGAGGAGCGAGATTGCCGAGGTTGCGGAAGGCTTCGGGAAGAAGCAGGTTGGAAGCTCGACTATGCCGCACAAGATGAACCCGATCTACGCTGAGAGGATTTGCGGCCTTTCGAGGGTCATTAAGGCGGACGCCTTAGCTGAACTGGAGAACATCCCACTCTGGCACGAGCGCGATTTGACGAACTCCAGCTCCGAGAGGGTGCTTATCCCGGAAGCTTGCATACTCACGGACTACATACTCGACCTGAGCGTCGACCTCATCAGGGACCTCGTGTTCTACAAGGAGAACATAAAGAAGAACCTGAACCTCAGCCAAGGCAGGATAATGGCAGAGTCGGTAATGGTCAGGCTCGTAGACAAGGGGCTGGGAAGGCAGGACGCGCACTCGCTCGCGAGAAAGCTCTCGATGATAAGCTACGGCAAGAAGAAGCCGTTCAGGGACGTCCTGGTGAAAGACAGGACTGTGATGAAGTACTTAAGCCAGAATGAGCTGGACGACGCCCTCGACCCGGAGAAGTACATTGGGACTGCGGTACAGCAGGTTGACAGGCTATTGAAAACGATAAGATGAACGGAAAAGCGTTAACGCGCATAATGGCGGTGTTGATGATTGCGATTCTGCCCGCATTTTCCTCTGCTACGATAATACAAAACAGCTTCTCGACGACGACAATACCTGCGAAGGAGTCCAAGTGCTTTGAGACGGACTACGGCAAAAACTACGGGACGCAGGGCATCACCAGGGGGATTAACGGCATCAAGGGGGACTACTGCCTGAGCTACAGGAGGCTGCTTGAATACTACTGCAGAGGCGACACGATCGTCTCAGCCATCGTAGTCTGCCCGAACGGGTGCGTGGAAGGCGCGTGCGTGGGCGTCGGAGACGCATTACAGGCGACGTCAACGACAACCAGCACCACGGCCACAACGCAGACTACCCTGAAAAAGGCGCCTCCGGTAAAGAAGCCGGTCTCCTTCATCGACCTCGTGCTCTCGGAATTCATCGAAAACAGCGAGGAGTGCACGGACTCAGACAACGGAATGAACTTCATTTCCAAGGGCGTCGCCAGCGGAAGCAACGGCAGGAGCTCCGACAAGTGCATAGACCAAGCGAGAGTCCGCGAATTCTTCTGCGACGGAATCCTTGTGAGGAATGTAGTGCACGACTGCTACGACGGCTGCTATCTTGGAGCATGCAGGCTTAGGATATCCTGATTTAAAGCAGACGCATCCGTCCTGATATCAGAATAAATTCCACTTCATCGCCTTCCTTCATGCCGCCTGCCTTAGGCAACTCGTAATTCTGGAAGCTTTCCGCGTCCATGACCTGGACGCCGTCAGGCCGAACTTCAGTCACGTTCCCCTTCCGGACTTCACCCTTGGAAACCACAACCTTCGAGTCCTTCAGCGCGTTTATGGGATAGGTGGTGCTCTTTCTCGTGTCAACTTCGGTGAACCGGACCAACCTGCCGAGCGAGACGACCCTGAAAAGCTTGCCCTTATGCTGCACGACATCGCCGGGGTTAAAGTCCGGATGCCGGACTGAAACGTAGACCCGGTACAAGTCTGCGCCGTCCTTCTGGCCCACAAGCTTCGAAGACTCCCTGACAAAGTAGCCGCGCTCCAAAAACTCGTGCGCCTTCTGCTTCGCGTAATTCATGGAAGTCATGTAATAGTCCGCGCCCCCGCGAACCTTATCAGCCTTCATCAGGTAATCCTTGTTCACGTGGAAGTTCAAGTCCTCGCCGCGGACCTGCAGGACCGCCTCGTAGTAGCTGCTCCGTATCCTGCTGCAGGATATGCACGTTGAAGACGACCGCGTGATAGGAAGGTCGAACGTCTTAGAGCCCTTCTTGCCCTCGTAGATTACGTCTAACGTGATGTGGGCGGTGTCCCCCTCCACACTCACCTTCATGTTCTCTACGACCACGTCCCTTGAAGCCCGGAGCGAATGCTTCACCAAATCCTTAACCACCCAGTCGCTGTACTCAAGCCACGCGTCCTTGCTCCGGACTTTACCGCAGTTGCAGAAAGTGAGGTTAAGCTCCTTAAACTCTATAGGACGCTTCTCCAGGAAACAGTCCAGACAGACGCCCCTACCTTCCCTCCCGCACACCGGACAGACCAGACCACTCATTTTTTTTTTACGCACACATGAAAAACCGTCTCAACGCCTGAAACAGGCGGTTTTGGCTATTCAAATAGGAACCGTTGGTTTTTATTTGCATATAAGTAAAACTGTTTTTCGTCTAAAATAGGCAGTTTTGAACATACAAATAAAAACCCGCTAGTTTTTATTTGCATATAACCTATACTTTTGAACACTAAAAATCAGATACTCCTCCCTGAAGGTTGGGGTATACTGATGAAAACACAAGGTTTTTATCATGGCTCGAAACAAAGACCAAGCGAAAAAGGCCATACTGGTGAAGGCCGACAGAACCAGTAAGAGGGCTCCAGTCTGGGTGTACGCGAAGACCAACAGGAAGGTCAGAGACAGCCCGAAGAGCAGTAGAAACTGGAGGACTCGAAAACTCTTCTGATTAACTGATTTTATTTCACACGCTTTTAACGTGCTTGTATGCTTCGAGAGCTGCGATTGCGCCGCTTCCGGAAGCTATTACTACTTGAGGTATCTCGCCTGTCACGTCGCCTGCGGCGTAGACTCCCGGAAGGTTAGTCTTCATGCTTTTGTCGACTGTTACGAACCCTTTTTCGTCGAGTTTTATTCCTGCCTTCTTTGCGGTCTGTATGGACGGCACCTGGCCAATCGAGATGAATACTCCCTGGACTGGAAGCCCCCTTCTTTTTCCTGATGAATTCAAGACAATCTTTTCCACGAAGTCCGTGCCGCAGATTTCCTCAACCGTCGTGTCGAGCATAAGCTCTACCGGACTGTTCTTCAGCTTGTCTTGGATGACCTCCTCTGCAGAAAGCCTTCCCTCGCTATGCAGCAGATAGACCTTGCTTGCGACATCAGTCATGTACAAGGCCTCCTCGACAGCGCTGTTTCCGCCGCCGATGACCGCGATGACCTTGTCCTTGAAGAACGGGCCGTCGCACGTCGCGCAGTAGCTTACGCCCCTGCCGACGAAAGACTCCTCGCCCGCAACGTTCAGTTTCTTGTGTTGTCCGCCGGTCGCGAGGATTACCGCACTACACTCAAGCGTCTTATCCCTGGTCCGCACTCTCTTAACATTACCCTTAAGATCCAAGTCCACGACCTCGTCCATCAGAAACTCGACGCCAACGCCCCTAGCGTGCTCCTCCATGTCTCCTGCAAGCTTCTGGCCGTTAACGCTCTCCACTCCAGGCCAGTTCCCAAGCTCGTGCGCTATCTGCATCTGCCCGCCGCAGAGGCCGCGCTCTACCACGAGAGTCTTCAGCTTCCTCCTGGCTGCATAGATGCCTGCCGTAAGGCCTGCCGGGCCTCCGCCGATGATGATTAGGTCGTAGTCCATTTGGGATTAAGATTTTAGATTCAGCTTTAATAATACTGGCTTACCAGACTTAAGCTCTTCGACAAGCTTCCTGTCGAGGTCGCACGCAGCCTTGTCGGCATTTACCGCAAGAGTCCTCTCGCAGACGAAATCACTCTTCCTGATTACTGCATCCGTAGGGTGCAATAGAACGAGTTTACTGCTTCCTCCTGCCATAACAGTATCACGGACTCCGCCGCACTCTATCTCAAGCTCAAGCCTTACGCCGTCGCTCCTCAAAGCCTTCTTGAACTCGTCGGACAAGCCCGCGCAACCCTTGTCAGCAGACACCGCAACAATGCAGTCGCCGCGGAGGGAAAGCTCACGCTCCATCGTAAACTCGACAGTAGTCCTATGAGCTGAAACCACGTTAGGATGACCCCTTGCATGAACGACTTCACTTAACATTCTTCACGTAAGACAAAACCTCATTATAATCCTTCTTCACGCCGTAACGGCCGAAGAACTTGAGCACGTTCCGGACGTCCCTCTCCAGAAACTCTCCGGACAGAGGATGCTCTAAAAGCACGCCAGTGGAAAAGTCAATCAAGACAGGCTTTCCGGAATACAGGATGTTGTATTCGCTCAAGTCCGCGTGAACCAACCGCTTCGAATACATGACCTTCACATACTCTATAACCCGGTCACAGCAATACTCTGGCCTCTTAAGCTCCACGTCCTTAATCTTCGGCGCAGGAACGCCAGCCTTACCGATGAACCCCATGACTAGAACGTTGTTGTAGACGCCAATCGGCTCAGGACAAGAAACTAAACCATAAACCCTGCTCAAATTCTTGAACTCCTTCTGAGCCCACTCATACACAAGCTGCCTGCGATTCCGAAACCCGCTAAACCTCGGGTCGCCCTTGATGTACTTGCCCATATTCCTGAAATCCGAAGCCTCCACGGAATAAATCTTGACCGCAACACCGCGCCTGCCCCGGCGCCCGTGAAAAATACTCGCCTCCTTACCTCTAGAAACAATGCCAAGAAGCTCGGTCAAAACACCCTTGCTGGCAAGACGCTCCAAAGAAAGATGAGTCTGCCTGTCGAAGACGCCACCCAAAACCTTCCGGTCCTCACGATCAATCCTATCCTCGCTCTTCAGCTCGCTCACGTCAAACCGCTTTAGAAAATCGCCGACACCCATCTCAAAAAATCAGACGTCTTCAATGCCCTTCAGGAAACCCCGGTCATAAAGCCACTGCCCCTGCTGCCTCGTGTAACACCATAGCACGTCACCCCGCTCGTCAGTCTGAACCTCCCAAGGCTCCACCAAAACGATATTACCCTCCTTAATCCAGATCCTCCGGCGAACCTTGCCGGGAATCCTACAAAGCCTCGTATGCCCGTCAGTACACCTCACGCTCATACGACGCTCACCCAACAACTGCTCGACCTCCCCGAGAAGCTGACCCCTCCTCGGA
>JAPKXP010000066.1 GCA_026394745.1 Candidatus Altarchaeota archaeon | reverse complement strand
CAGGAAGATGAATGACACCAAGACTACCATGAATCTTATCATGAGCCAGGTGAACTCGCGAATGCCCTTGTCGAATCCGGTCTCTACTGTGACTGACGCGAGCCTCTTTGATATTTCGCCGAACTTGGTGTGAACGCCGGTTCTTACGACTAGTCCTAGTCCTGTGCCGCTTTCCACGCTGGAGCCCATGAACGCTATGTTGGCTAGTTCGGTTAGAGACTGATCTATCGGCTGGAGTGCCGCGTGGAATTTTTCGACTGGGAATGATTCTCCGGTGAGAGTTGCCTGGTTTATGAAAAGGTCCTTGCATGAGATTATCCGCAGGTCTGCGGGAATCATGTCTCCCGCAAAGAGTTCTACCATGTCTCCCGGCACTATGTCCCTTATCTTCACCTCCCTCGGCTTTCCGTTGCGGTATACTGTGGCGGTGGTGTGCACCATTTCGCTCAGCTTCTCGGCCTCTTTTCCTGAGCGGTACTCCTGCACGAACGCGAGTACGACGCTGAGGAGTATCATAATGAAGACTATTACGGAGCTGATTTTCTCGCCGAAGAAGAATGAGAATATCCCGATTATTGCAAGAACGATTACAAGGGGGTTTAGGAATTTGGAGAGTATCTGGTAGAGGATGGTGCGCTTTTTCCTTCGGGCGGTCTCGTTGAGGCCGTATTCTTTCAGGCGCGTCTCAGCCTCTTTTTCAGGGAGGCCGTGTATCGTGGTCTCGAACTTTTCGATTAGCAGGTCTGATTGCGTGCTGGCCAGGTATCCTAGCTCCAGGTTCTGCAGCGTGCTTTCTTCTGCCATTGGTTAATAGAATGAGTTTAACGCCTTAAATTTGCTGCCTTAGGGGGCGTGTTTTACTGCTTATTCCGCCAGTAATCTAGCATGTCTTCCAGAGTTTTATCTATGGGTATCTTTGGCTTCCAGCCAGTCTTCTTCGTGAATTTCGAGTTGTCGCCCATGATTATGGGCTCGTCGGTCGGGCGGATTTTGGCTGGGTCGACCTTCACCTCGATTTTCGCCTTGCTCATGGAGACGGCCTTGTCCAGGACGTCTCTCACGCGGTGGGCTTTGGAGGAGCATAGGTTGTAGACGTCTCCCATGTCTGCTTTCTCTGCTGCAAGCCGGAACGCCTCTACCATGTCTCTGACGTCGGTCACGTCTCTTCGGGGTTCGAGGTTGCCGACCAGCATGACGGGCTTCTGACTTCCTTTCTCTATGTCCACGATTTGTTTGGTGAAGTCGCCGCAGAAGTCGTTTGTCTTTCCGGGGCCGGTGGTGTTGAACAGTCTCACGCGGACCGCGTTCAGGCCGAAGTTTTTGAAGTATTGGTAGGCGAGGAGGTCTTGAGCGACCTTGCTTACTCCGTAGGGGTGGAGCGGCTTTAGGTTGTGAGTTTCCTTCACTGGCACTTCGTCTGGAGTGACGAAGCCGTATTCGGCGCTCGAGCAGGCCACTACGACTACCGGATTTATCTTCCTCTTTTTCAGCGTTTCGAAAACGTGTATCGTGCCGTTCACGTTCACGTCGAACGTTTCGACAGGCTGCTCCCACGAGACGGTAGGGAAGCTTTGCGCGGCAAGATGGAATATCCTCTCCGGCTTGGACGCCTCTATCGCAGCTTCCACGTCGCTTCTCTTGCGCATGTCGCACAATAGCCTTTCGACGCCCTTGTAGACGACGTGGGACGGGTCGTGTATGGTACCGTATACGCTGTGTCCTGAGTTCAGGAGTAGTTCTGAAAGGTGGTGTCCGATAAAGCCCCCGGCGCCGGTTATTAGAATCCTGATTTAAACCACCTCGGTAGTGTAGTTTATTTCGAATTACTGTAATAAAAGCTCACCAGTCTTTCAGAGTCTTTTGCCCGCAGGAGTAGTAGTTTTCCTTGGATTTTTCGAGCGACGGTGTGCCGTATTTTCCCCCGCCTCCAGCATCGTAGTGTATCTCATCTCTCCGTAGTTTGTCTATTACGGCTGCTATGTCTTTGTTTGCTTTAGCTATGTTTCCGGTCGGCTCGTCTAGGAGGATGTTTATCTCGGTCTTGAATTCGGATACGAGCTTGTCCCAGGCGTCCTTGACTTTCTTGGAGTTAGGGTTGTTTATTTTCATTGCGAGGGCTATTACCTCAGCGAGCGGGAGGATGTGCATGTATGGCGGCCTGTGGCTGGGGTGGCGTGGGGAATCCTCTGATGCGAGTTCTTCTATCCTGTCTGCGACGCCTTTTTTTATGAGTCCCCTGCATTCCGGGCAGCGCATCTTCAGTTTCACCGCGTCCGTCATCCTGAACTTGGTATAGCATCTCGTGCATGCTGTGATGTGGTATTTGCCTTCCCGGGGGTTTAGGCCTGCGTTTAACGTGAATTTCCTGCCCGACTCGTGGCGTATCGCCTTTACTATCTCGCTGAAGGAGAGTTCTTCGACGCTTATGCGGTTGAATTCACGGCCGAGCCGCTGGGGCCACGGGCTGTGGCAGTCGCTGTTGCTCATGAATGTTACGTCCTGGAGCTCGTGAATCCTATCGGCCATGTCGGTGTCCGCGGAGAGGCCGAGCTCGAGGAAGCTCACATGCCGGAGGTTGCTTCCGTAGCAGTCGCTTATGCTGTTGTATTCCTTGTATAGGGAAGTCCAGGGAGTGAACGCGTGCGATGGCCCTGCGAGGCCTCCCTCGTCCTTTACGTAGCCGACAATCTGTTCGCCGTTCAGGCGTACGTTCGGCCTGCCGTCTGAATTGATGTTGACGGAGTATTTGGCCAGCTTCGACGATAGGTCTTCGGCTGCGCCGATTGAAGGAAGCATGATGACGTGGTGCACCCGGCGGTCGTCTTCGACTTCAGTCTGGATTATGAATCGGGTTTCGCTCGCCTTCGTCTTGTATAAGCCGTCTTCCTCGATAAGATGCTCCTTCAGGTGGCTTATCCAGCCAGGATGCAAGGCGTCGCCGGTTCCTACGACATGAAGCCCCTTTAATTCAGCCTGCCGGGCAATCAAAGGAAGCTCCATGTCCTTGGAAGTGCCGCCGCTGTACTTCGAATGAATGTGGAAATCGCAGTTGAATTCAGGCATCAACAAGATATTGGCTTTGAGGGATAAAAGAATATTTAACGGAGGATTGATTATAGGGTTAATGGTATGGCGCAGAAGCACGTTCATGGGAGTAAGCAAGGCGATCTTTCTAATCCGGCCGAGCTCGACAATGAACGGCTGAAGTCGATTGTGCTTGAGTTCAACCGGTTCCATCGGACTGAGATTATAGACCGGGTTAGGGGGCTTATTGACGAGAGGGGTGGGGCTACGGTCAGAGTACTGGACTTGGGCGGTGCCTCGGACGCTGCATTGATGCGCGCCGTTAAGGCGATGTTCGGCGGCAAGGTTGACGTGTTGTGCGTCGACCCTGAGGATAA
>JAPKXP010000150.1 GCA_026394745.1 Candidatus Altarchaeota archaeon | reverse complement strand
CGCCAAAATCTTACGGACGTAATCCGTGAACTCTTTTCTCGCGCGCACCTGCTCACACACTACGTAAGACTGGGCTGCTGCCTGAGACAGCTCGCCAAGCATGCCCCTGAAGTCCGGTTCGAGAGTTATCACGCCACTCTCGTCAGGTACCCCACCATCCTGCCTTAAGGCCGCGGCAGGAGAGACTAAGCTGGAGTATACCCTAAGCGACTCGTGGTTTGAGGCGACTATCGAGGTCCCGCGCAGGAAATCCCATCCCGGCTTCCCATCGTCAGCAGTCTTAAAGATATTGTACGATATCAAAAGCTCGGCCACCGAAGGAAGCCTTTTAACAGGGTCAACCCTCGTCCTCACGTTGTCAATCTCCTCAAGACGATCCAGCTCCGCATCCTTGAGTACCGTCGCCCTCTTAATCTTATGGCCTATGCTCCCCCTCAAATCACCCTTCTGGCTGAAGGAGAGCATGTCCATCTCATCAACCACGTCGTCGAGCGCGCCGGTATAATGCTGGAAGAAATTCTGCGCCTTCAACATAGTCCTGAGGTCATCAGGCCTGCCCGCAAGGTTGGTGACCAGCCTGTCCACGACCTCGACCAATTTCACCCGTAAATCCTCGGCGCCGGTCTTCCTCATCCTCACGAACGCATTAAGGAACGGGCCCCGCTCATCATCAGGGAGCTTGGCCACCAAATCCCGTAGCTTCCTTAAACCGCCTTCAGGCAGCCTCACGGAAGACCAGATGTCGTTGTCCACGCTACTGAAATTCCTGAGGAACAATTCAGGGCCGCCCTTCTCAAGCCACGACAGCATCTGAGTCTCCACGTCAACGCGGAAACTACGCCCTATCGCATCCATCATGCCCCATTTCTTAGTCTCCTCCGGAAGATTCGACTCCTGAATCCTCCCCAGCCTCTCGATGAGATAGTGTTTACTGACGCCGCCCATAACGTCGACAAGCTTCCACGCAGTATCCTCCACTTCGCCTTCACGATACGTCTTGAACGTCGAGTTTAGTCTACCCTTGTTTCTGCTGAATTCCCTCTTCAACTCCCGGATGCTCATCTCCACAAGGCCGAGCTCCTTGTCGTCCAAGCCGCGCCCGCTCCTATCCCTCCCGACAAGCGGATTAGCCTTAGCCAAAGCAGTAGCGGCGATAAGCTCGCTCCATCCCGCAGGCCTAGGGTCCTCCTGCCCCCTGGACGCGATGTAATCGTCCACCAGGCTGGCGTAATACAAAAGCTCGTCGGGGTACATGGACCTCGCAGCCTCGCCAAGAATCCTGACTGCAGGCCTGACGTCGCCTCTGGCGAGACTATCGTTAATCTCCCTAATCTTCGTCTCGAATGATTTGTCGTCGCTTATGTGCGCGACCAAAAGGTCTCTTTTACCGTCTACGACCTCCTTCATGTGGGCTATGCGGTCCTCCAGCCCTTTCTCATTGAAATCCGCTATAAAACGTCCGCCGGTAATAATCTCCCTTATCTCATCGACTACGTGCGGGTTGTCGCCGCCTACGGCCCTAGCGTCGTAAAAAAAGTGTTGTATGTCCAGCTTGACTTTGACCGATGGAGTGCAATAAACGAATATGCTCTCCGCAGTCCTCTTCTCCCTAGCCCTCCTGACGGCATCCTCGTACTCCCGCGCAATCCGTTCGGCGTCAGCGTTAGGCTGCTCTAATGGGCCCTGTCTGGACTCCACGGGCTTCATGGGCATAGTAGATTATACACAAAAGAAAGATAATAAGACTCCCCCATTCAGAGTTCGTGTATCTCGGCCTTCATCGCCGCGACGTCTATCGTTGCTATCGTCTGTACTCCCGTCAAGTAGCCGCAGCATTCTCCAGGGTTCACGAGCAGTGTCTTGCCGTCGAGCGTAATTTCCGGCGTGTGGGTGTGGCCTGCAATGACTATGTCGTATTTCCCAGATTTCACGAGCGCGTCCAGTATGCTCGGGTTGTGGCCGTGGTAGACTACCATCTTCTTGCCTATGTGCTCGAACTCGAGGAAGTCGGAGAACTCGGAGCTGATGTCCTGGAGCTTCTTGTTGACGTTCACTTTATCGCCTTCGTTGTTGCCG
>JAPKXP010000036.1 GCA_026394745.1 Candidatus Altarchaeota archaeon | reverse complement strand
CGGTAAGCCCTTTCGTCGGACTCAGACTAGCTGACATGGAGCCAGGCGGCTTCCTCGCGGGAATAGGAGGCTCATGCATAGTATCATGTTGCACTTTCGTAACTTACGTGGTTTCTGCGCTCCTAACGTGGGCTAGAAACTTCCTAGTCTTCTTCTACGGCGTGTTCTTCCCGATAATCACGTTCTTCTATTTTTTCGACTTGACGAAGCCGTACGGAAGGAAGTGGGTTCAAGACGCCATAAAATGGATTTTCCTGCCGATTGTACAGGCGTTGATACTGGCGTTCACTCTAAGCTTAAAGACAAGCCTCGCCGCAACGCCGGTTTACATTCCAGGCGACGTGTTCTCGGTGTTTTCGCCGATGATGTCCACGGGAGTAGTGCTCGCAGGAATGCTAGGGTTCATAGCAGCCCCAATAATAATAGGCCAGTTGATGTCGTACATCGGAACTGCTATTTCAAGCATAGGCCTTTCAACAGGCAGGACCTGGCTTGTATCTGCGGGGGGCATCATGCACGGAGGATTTTCAGGCGGCCCGGCACAGGTTGCGTGGGCTCACGCCCAGATGGCGAGAGACATGAGTAAAAACCGGCTTGAGTCTTCGCTGGCTTATTCTGCGGGAGGGCAGGCGTACAGCGTCCGGCCTTCAGCAGGCGGCGGGGGACGTGCAGGCGCTGGAGGAGGAGGAGGAGGCCCGGCGATTGGTGGGGGCGTAGCACCAGGCGCATCTGGAGGCGGTGAGGACTATGGAGGAGGAGCCCGTGGAGGAGGAGGGCGCAGCGGAGGACGTGGAGGAGCTCCTAGTGCTTCCGGAGGACAAGGCCCGATCGCTCGAGAGGCTGGAGCTCAGTCGGGAAGTGAACGCGCGGAAGCTGGCTCGCCTGCGGCACCTGGAACTCAACCGAAGGGCGACCAGTATGGGTTCCCGTCGCTTGGAACGATGCTCAGCGATGCAGAATACAAGGGAGAGCCTGAAAAGCCGAAGCTTTCTGGAACCAGGCCTGGCGTCAGCGAAGACGGGACTGAACTACCATTCGACGATATGCTGAGGCAGGCTAGGGGCGAGGTCGCTGGTGAACGTCAGGCTGGAGGAGGAGGCGCCGCGCAAGGAGAAGCTAGGGAAGTACAGGAGGAAGGCTCAAGGTTCATACAGCAGAGAGTCCAACAGAAGGTTCCTGAAGCCACCGGCACTACAGAACCTTTAAATTTGACCGATAAGGTCAAACAGGGTAAGGTGATAGTCGAGCCTACGAAGTACAGGACCACGAAGGAGGACACCGGAAGGACTAAAGCTGCGCCTTCAGCAGGCGGAGGAGCTGGAGTCCAGCGGTGGGCTAGGGAGAAGACTGAGGCAGACAACGAGGCTGCAAGGAGCATGGAGCAGGCTGGAGTCGAGGCCGCTAGAGAGCAGGGTGCAAGAGACAAGGAGGCTGAAGTAAAGAAGGAGCAGGCCGGCATCAGGGCTGCACGAGAGCAAGGCAAGAAGAAGGAAGAGGCTGAAGTAAAGAAGGGCGAGCAAGACAAGAAGACGGCTAACGAAGAGCAGAAGGTCGACACGAAAGCAGAGCGTGAGAAATAATTGTTCTGGAAGATGGCTAATCCTGACAAAAAAAGCATTGACAGAAGGGAGGTTGAAAGAAGGCGCGGGGAATTAGCCAGAGTCCAGGAGGAGATAACCAGGATAGACGACGACGTCGACAGGGCCACGGTAAAAAGCAAGATAATGAAAAAGGACATAATAGGCGGTGGCGAACACGGAGGCTCGGGCAGGGCTGGCGTTTCAAGGCGTAGGCCCGGGATGGACGATATGAAGCCGACTGGTTTAGTCGACGGCATCTGGGAGACTATGATTAGGATAGACTTGGACCGGCTAGCCAGTAAAGAAAAGTTCACGCTCACCGACAAGTCAAGGGTTAAGAGGCGACTTGACGGAGCGCCAGGAAGCTTCAAGTGGCTTTTCAAGGGCCTCGACAGCTTCAACAAGGAGAGGATGATGGACGAGCTTAAGGAGCTTGAGGCGAGGGCTGACAAGAGCGAGGAATTGGTATACCTTCAGGTGAAGGATGCGCTATTCGGCCTAACGCAGGCTGAGGAAAAGAGGCTTTCTTACGTAGGAGAAAATCCGGGAACTGGCCTTCAGGAGTTCGAGAAGACCAGGCGCATGATACTGGAAGAACAGCTCCGTAGGACTCTAGGGGGGAACAAGTTGAGGGGCTGCGAGTGGATACCGACTTACGTACCCTATGACGAGAACACTCAGAGAGTGAAGAGGGTCATAAAGCTTATGATAGGCGGTGAAGCCCACATCCCAGATGCAAAGAAGGATGAAGTCAGGGCGGACGCGCTGAAGGTCTTGAGTCGACTGGTTAAGGAAGGCAGGATTGATGATGCGTCCTTAGACAGGGCGAATGATATGTTGGAGATGGGGGGGAACACGCCAGCATCGGTTTCTCTCGGAGATTTGGGAACGGCAGTAAGGGGGCCGTTCGAGCCTGGGATAACCAACATCACAGTGTCTTCCGAGGACAGAATCCCAGTCACCAGCGATTACTTTTTTGTTTCGACCTGGGACTTGATGGGGAGCAAGGAGAAGGCTGCGTTCTTCTTCTACAAGGACAACTAC
>JAPKXP010000096.1 GCA_026394745.1 Candidatus Altarchaeota archaeon | reverse complement strand
ACCGAGGAGATTTACCAGGAGCACTTCCGCAGCAGGGAGAAGACGAAGAGCGTCCACACAACCACGTGGCCGCAGCCGTTCGCCGTCGACGAAGAAGCCGAGAAGACCGGCGACCTGCTCGTCGAAGCCCTCGCGCAGATAAGAAAATTCAAAAGCGACAGCAAAATTTCGCTGGCGAAAGAAATCGAAAAAATAACGATAGCTGCCGGAGAACAGGAGGTAAGACGCCTCAAGAACGTCGAACAGGACCTGAGGTCTTCGAGGAGACTGGACTTAAAGTCAAGGTCGGGAGGATAATCGGGCTCTACAGCGACCAGAATCGAGACCCGCGCTGGCACACGGTAAGCGCGATATACTTGTGCACGAGAACAGGCGGCGAAGTTAAAGGAGGAGACGACGCCTCGGACGCCAGATTCTTTAACATTGATAATCTCCCGGAACTCGCGTTCGACCATAAGAAGGTTATCGCAGACGCGCTAAAGCAGGATAAATAACGGCGTTAACAATACATACAATACGATGAGGACTGGCATAGTCTACGACGACAGGTTTCTGAAGCACCGTCAGGCGGAGGGGCATCCTGAAGTCCCGGAACGGCTGACAGTCACCATGGAATACCTGCACAAGACTGGGCTGATAAACCAGCTAGAGCAGATTAAGCCGCAGCCGGCAGCACTCGAAGACCTTCTGAGAGTCCACAGCCGCGAGCACGTTGAATACATAAAGAGGCTTAGCGAGAGCGGCAGCGGAAGGTTCGCGGTGATAGACCCGGACACGTACGTTTGCCCTGAAACGTACGAGACCGCAGTCTTGGCTGCGGGAGGAGTCATATCGGCGGCGGATGCGGTGATGGACGGGAAACTCGACAACTGCTACGCCCTCATAAGGCCGCCCGGACACCACGCCAGCAAGAACCAGGCCACTGGATTCTGCTACTTCGACAACGTGGCCGTGGCTATACGACACGTGCAGGCGAAATACGACGTAAAGAAGGTCCTCCTTTTCGACTGGGACGCTCACGCCCCCAACGGCGCCATGGGCACGTTCTACGACGACAACACCGTCTTGAACGCATCAATACACCAGGACCCGCACAACTTTTACCCTGGGACGGGTTTCGTAGAGCAGATTGGGGAGGGCAAGGGCAAAGGCTACACGATGAACATACCGGTTCCCGCCGGGACGGGGGACGCAGACTACGTTTACGCGCTCAAGGAATTTCTCGTGCCGAGGATAAGGAAATTCAAGCCCGAAGTGATATTCATTTCCGCAGGCCAGGACTCGCACCGCGACGACCTCATCTCAGGCCTGAAGGTGACTGAAGCGGGATACTCGCACATGACAAGGATTTTCATGGACCTCGCAGCCGAATTCTGCGGCAACAGGCTGGTGATGGAACTGGAGGGCGGCTACAACCTGATGGCGCTCGCAAGGTCCAACAACGAGATACTGCAGACCCTCCTTGGGGTCCAGCCGTACCTGAAGATTGAGGGCGAAGTCAGGCAGTCGACGCTGGACGTGCTGAAGTCGCTTGAGGAAGTGCTCAAGAGGAGTAGAATCTGGACTGAATCGCCAGACCTGTAGAATCTAAGATGACGGAATACAACCAGATTAATGTGGAACACAAGACGCCTAAAGGCGTAGTCGGCGTATTCAAGAACAACACGGGGGAGTTCATAGAAGGCCTTCAGATGGACGAAGGTATGGGAGGCCTCACCAAGCACAGCAAAGAAAGCCTTGAGAACGAGAAAAAGATAATGCTCGAGATACTCTCGGACAAAGACCCGAGGAACGACGTGATATTGGCCGTCTACGAGAACAAGATTATCGGATACATCACCATGGTGAAGTCCAACTTCAACGAACAGTGGGCGAAGCTGAAGGACGACAGCGTCGTCGAGCTCGGATTCATAGAAGTCAGCAGGAACTGGAGGAACCTCGGCATCGCCACGAGGATGCTTGAAGCCACGTTCAAGGACGGGAGATACGAGAACAACATCGCCTATTCGACGGAGTACAGCTGGCACTGGGACATGGAATACAACAAGCTGAACAAGAGCGAATACCACGACATGCTACTCAAGATATTCAAGAAAGCCGGCTTCGAACAGTACGACACAGACGACCCGGACATAAACGTCGACTGGGCCAACATGCTGACAGTCAGAATCGGCGGCGACGTCGACATAGAACGAAACAGAAAGTTCATCCTATCCCTGAGAAAAGACTCCTGGAAGTACGGACTGTAAGGGAAAGTTTATAAAGCGTTATAGTTAAGTAGTAAAGCAGATTATAAGTCCCTTTAGATGGAATCAAAAATTCCCCGAAGGAGTATAACAAAAATAATCCACATACTCCTGATTCTAACCGTAATTCCATCCTTTGCATCGGCATCCAACCTGGTTTTCTCGGACGACCAACTGCGGACAGACAATGCAACGATAGGAAGCAAACTGACGTTCGGGCTGGGCGAGATTATCGACAACATAATCGACGGATGGCTGCGCATAACAGGGAACGTGAACGTGACGGGGATAATAAACTCGAATGCCGTGCAGGTGGGCGGCGTGCCGCAGACCGGCGTCTGGAACAGCAGGGTACCGCTGAACAACAGCATTAAGACGGTCGACCCGGAGTATAGTGTCGGAGATGACACCTCAATCACCATCGGTTCGGACGGCCTGCCAGTAATATCCTACTATGACACTCTCGGCAACAACCTTAAAGTCGTGAAATGCGGGGACAGTGCATGCTCGTCGGGGAACACGATAACTGCTGTGGATAACTCGACCACCAGTGTCGGGGGGTACAGTTCTATTGCAATTGGTTCGGACGGCCTGCCAGTAATATCCTACTATGACTCCTCCTACGGCGACCTTATGGTCGCCAAATGCGGCAACAGCGCTTGTTCCTCGGGAAACATGATAACAACGGTCGATTCACTGGGGAATATCGGCCGGTTTACTTCCATCACAATAGGGTCCGACGGCCTGCCGGTGATAGCATACTATGATTATAGCAATGGCTACCTCAAAGTCGCCAAATGCGGGAGCCTCAACTGCTCGGTAGGAAACCAAATAACAACAATAGACTCGACAAACGACGTCGGCGAGTATACGTCCATCGCCATCGGCGCCGACGGTTTTCCAGTCATGTCCTATTACGACAACACCAACGGCGACCTCAAAGTCGCCAAATGCAGTAGTCTGAACTGCTCTACAGGAAACCAGATAACAACAATAGACTCGACCGGCAACGTGGGATGGTTTACTTCCATCACAATAGGGTCCGACGGCCTGCCCGCCATATCATACTATGACTATAACGGCGGAGACGGCGACCTCAAGTTTGTGAAATGCGGAAGCCTCAATTGCTCCACAGGAAACCAAATAACAACAATAGACTCGACAAACGACGTCGGGGTGTCCGCCGCAATAACTGTCGGCGTTGACGGACTCCCGGCCATATCATACCACGACAACACCAACGGCGACCTCAAAGTCGCCAAATGCGGAAGCCTCAACTGCTCGGTAGGCAATAGCATAGCCCGCGTTGACTCAAACGACAACGTCGGAGAGTGCACATCAGTTGCCATCGGCGCCGACGGCCTGCCAGTGATATCGTATCACGATGAGACGAACAACAATCTCAAGGCCGCCAAATGCGGCAGTGACAACTGTATTCCATACTGGACGAGGAGATAGCTGTTATTTGGTTTTAATTTTCGGCTTCCATATTTTGATGCTATGGGAATTTTTGATATTAGGAGTGTTGCAGTAATCGGCGCCCCAAGGGAGACTTACAAGGTCGGACACAAGGTATTCTCGAACATCATACGCGACTTCAAAGGCAAGATTTACCCTATAAACCCTAAGGCAGAGGACGTTGAAGGCTTCAAGTGCTACCCCAGCATCCTCGACGTTCCAGACGAAATAGACCTTGCTGTGATAGTGATTCCAGCGAAGTTTGTGCCGAAAGTGGTGGAAGAGTGCGGGCAGAAGAAAGTAAAAACTGTCGTGATAATCTCGGCCGGATTCAAGGAGACCGGCGTGGACGGAGCGCACCTGGAGAGGCAGTGCATAGATACCGCCAGCAAGTACGGCATGCGAATCATAGGCCCCAACTGCATAGGATTCATAGACACGTACAACAGCCTGAACGCCACCTTCGCGCCGGGGATGCCAAAACAGGGTAAAATCTCTTTCATGAGCCAGTCAGGCGCCCTCTGCACGTCAATACTAGACTGGGCTAGGATGGAGGACGTCGGGTTCTCCAAGTTCGTTTCGCTCGGAAACAAGGCAGACTTAAGCGAGAACGAGTTCCTCGAGCTCTTCGAGGAGGACGAGAACACCACGGTAATACTCGCATACCTTGAAGGCCTGAAAAACGGAGTTGAGTTCGTAAAGAAAGCCACTAAAGTATCCCGGAAAAAACCGATAATAGTCTTGAAGTCAGGCAGAACCGAGTCCGGCGCGAAGGCCGTCGCATCGCACACAGGAACGCTCGCAGGCTCAGACCAAGCGTACACGTCAGCGCTAATCCAAAGCGGCGTCATACGAGCCGAGACGATGGAGGAGCTGTTCGACTACGCCCTGGCTTTCTCGAACCAGCCGGTACCTAAGGGAGGGAACGTCGCCATAGTAACCAACGCCGGCGGGCCGGGCATCATAGCCACGGACGCCTGCGAGAAGGCAGGCCTAAAGCTCGCATGCTTAAGCTTCGACACGATAGAGAAACTCAAAAACAGCCTGCCGCCAGAGGCGAACATGTACAATCCAATCGACGTTCTGGGCGACGCGACGGAAGAACGGTTCTCGAAGGTCCTTGACATAATCCTCCAGGACGACGGCGTAGACTCGGTGATAGTCGTACTAACTCCGCAAGCCGTCACGGACCCTGCGAAGATAGGCGAGACGATAGCCAGCAAGAAGACCGACAAGCCAATCCTATGCAGCTTCATAGGCGGCGAAATGATGCTGGACGGCTTCAAAGTACTGAAGAGGAACAACATACCAAATTACCTGTTCCCCGAGAGGGCTGTGACAAGCCTGAAAGGGATGACGGAATACAAGAACATAACCCAGCGGGATGCCGACATCAGACCCAGGACGTTCGAAGCTGACAAGGAGAAAGCGGCAAAGGTGATAGAAGACTTCAAAAAACAAGGCAAAGCCAGCATAGGCCTCGAGTCGCTTGAGATACTTGAAGCATACGGCATACCAGTGACGCCGTACAAGATAGCCAGGTCGATCAACGCGATAACAGACTTCGGGAGGGATTACGGATACCCCCTCGTCCTGAAGATCGTCTCGCAGGACATACTACACAAGACCGACATCGGAGGAGTAAAGCTGAACGTGACTGAAGAGAACGTAAGGTCAGCCTACAACCAGATTCTGTTCAGCGTAATGAAATTCATGCCCGACGCCAGGATACAGGGCATACTCGTCCAGAGGATGGTGACCGACGGAAAGGATATAATAGTCGGCATGAACAAGGACCCGCAACTCGGCCCGCTCGTCATGTTCGGACTGGGAGGGATATACGTTGAACTGCTGAAAGACGTCTCATTCAGGATAGCCCCGGTAAGCGAAGCCGAAGCGAGAAGGATGATAACCGAGACCAAAGGCTACCAGCTGCTAAGAGGCATACGCGGCGAGAAACCGTCAGACATAAAGGCCGTGGAGGAAGTAGTGCAGAGAGTCTCCCAACTAGTCTCAGACTTCCCGGAGATAGTGGAACTGGACGTAAACCAGGTCAAAGTATTCAACGAAAGCGAGGGGATACAGTGCGTGGACGCAAGAATAATACTAGACAAGAAATCGCTTTCTAAATGACCTT
>JAPKXP010000177.1 GCA_026394745.1 Candidatus Altarchaeota archaeon | reverse complement strand
GTCGACATTGCAGAGAAGGCGGAAGTATAAATCCCAGACGTGGCCCTAACGGAGAAGTAATACTTGGGGGAAGTGGCCTCTTTAACATGATTTTTAACCAACTAACCTGTAATATATCACATGGCTGATAAAGGTTTTACGGCGTCTAGGATTCTGGTTGTCGTCGCCCTGGTGGTCATGATTTTTGTCGGCGGCTTGGGCGTGATTATCGCCCTGATGGGCAAGCAGTTGATCGGTATTGCAGTGATTGTGTTCGGCGTGTTTATCGGACTCGCAGCAATAGCTGCGTCCATAGTGTGGGAGCAGCTGGCGAAGAGAAAGGAAACTAAAGTTAAACCCTAAATACGACACCGCTTCTGGTGTGGAATTGTTGTGCGTTCTGCCCCATCGTAAGATGGGGCAATACTCGCGGTTTTCAGCAAGAGGCATACGCATCTTGTCTGATACGCGACGCTTCAGCGTCGCGATCATCCCCGGGCTTTTATTAAAAGGCCTCAGTCAGCCTCTTGTCCTCAAAATCGCATGACGTAAGCCCAGATGCCCCGATCGTAAAACAACACCGAGGTTTGATTCCCAGCCAAAATATAACACAACTAGATATAAAAACTTAGTATTTGAAGCCAAATTATTAACTCCGTTAATTTTAGTACGCATGATGGATCTTTCTGGTTCTATTGGATACGATTATTAAGTGCGCAGTCACTATCTCTAATCCGTATTTGTGATGAAAAAATTCAAAAGAACTCCGAATCCCGCGTTCAAGCTGTCTGAACCGCTTGATGAAACCCTTTTGGAAGATTTAGGTGTGACGGCAAAAACACCCAGAGACGACATAATACACTTGATCAAGGAACACCTCAACCGCAGAAACAAGAAATGTGCTATATGCAACAAAAAATACGAAAGCAAGGCGTTAATAATAAACTACAGACGACCTACCTCCAAAGGCGGTGGAGACAACATCAAAAACCTCCAACTACTATGCTGGGACTGCACCACACTCAAAGGCAATAACACAATGCTTGAAGTAAGGAAAAAACTTAAACTACAAAAAAGCAAACATCTAAAGGAGAAGTAATCCTAGACGTGAAACAAGTGGGCGTACTGGGATTCCCGCTCGTCTACGGACTCGCTTAATCCCAGACGTTATTCATACGACTTCGTTTCTGTCGTGAAATTATTGGGCGTACTGGGATTCGAACCCAGGTCCTGAGGTCCGAAGCCTCATAGGATATCCAGACTACCCCATACGCCCGGTTTGTGTGTGCTATCCGTTCTCTGTGCTATCGAGCGTAGCGAAGATAGCACCTTTCGCCAGCCTTTATTAAAGGCTGTAGGATATCCAGACTACCCCATACGCCCTTTATGTTGTTCTATTATTGTGGGTTTATTGGCTTATTAGTTTTCTTTTTAGTTTCCCTTGTTTAACGGTGGCTGCGTCTATGGGCTTTTTTTGGTGGGTGGCGATGTAGTCGCCGTCTGCGTTTGGTGTTTCCGTCTCCCGGTTTTTTGTGAATTCGACTGCTTGTTTTTGGTCTAGTTCTACTGTTTTTTTGGGGTTTTTGTAGAGTAGTTGTATGGCGTTTACCGTAGGTTCCAGGCCGTTTTTCGTCTCGACTGCGAGGCGTAGGCCGATTGAGTCTATCCTGAGTCCTTCGAGGTTTTGCCTGAGGCATTCGTCTGATGTGACGTAGTATTCCCGGCTTCCTTGGAGGATTTGTAGTCCGTCGGAATCGAGTTCAGCGTCATATCTGCCTCCAAGCTCTCCAATCAGCTTCTTTCGTTCCCTGCTGTTGAGTATCTTCAGCCGCATTTTCTAATCCTCGCCACCGTGAATCCTTCGGTTCCGTTGTCTTGCGGGAGTATCCTCGCGAGTTTCTTGACTTCGCTTGAGTATTTTTTACTCATCCATTCCCCCAGTCCTTGGTGGGTTTTCAGCTTCTTGATTCCAGAGTCGACATACTGCGGCATTGATGTCGCAGATGAATTCTCGGATATCACATCGACTCTGGAAGTCATACTGCGGCCTTCAGGCCGCAGTATGTTGACTTCGACCGGCTCGACCTTTAGTTCATCGTGTTTCGCCAGTACGTAGTCTATGACTTCTTCGTTCTCCTCTGGGGCGAGCGTGCAGGTGGAGTAGACTAGTACGCCGTCTTCGGCTAGCATGTTGATTGCGTTCTCTATCATCTGTTTTTGCGCTGCCGAACATCTTCTCACTTTCGCGAGGCTCCATTGTTTCAGCGCTTCCGGGCTGTCGACTTGGCCTTCGCAGGAGCATGGCGCGTCCAATAGAATCTTGTCGAACCTTATCTTGCAGTCCCATCTTCTCGTCGCGTCCATCGTCGTGACTATCGCGTTCAAGACTCCGTACTTGTTTAGGTTGAATTTGAGCGGTCCGAGGCGGCTGCCAGAGTTTTCGTTGGCTATGAGCGTTCCCTTGTTGTTCATCAAGGCTGCAATCTGCGTTGTCTTGCTTCCCGGCGCGGCTGTCAAGTCCAGCACATTCTCGCCTTCCTTCGGCTGGAGTGCGAGCGCTGGAATCATGGATGCTGCGTCCTGGATGTAGTAGTGGCCTAGGAAGTATTCTATTGTGTCGTCGAGGCCCTGGGGGTTGTTTATCCAAAGTCCGGTTTCAACCCAGGGAATCTTTTCCGGCTGCAGTCCGGCCGCCTCCAGCGTCTCTATCGCCTCCTTGACCGTGGTCTTGAGGGTGTTGGCGCGCGCCGCCTTCCTCGGTTTAGCTGAGAGGAGGCTCTCCAGTCCGCTGCTTCCAAGCATCATCAGGAGCCTCTCTTTCAGGGCGTCAGGCACGTGTTTTTCCACTTTACTTTTATTATTTTCATTGCCTGTTGGCAGAATGCCGTCCGACCTTAGTCAGCAGGCGATTGCTGGCATTTGCCATCAGGTAAGTCATACTCCGCCCCTTAGGGTGGAGTATGTTGATTTTTATTGGTGTATGCGGAATAAATTTAACCGTATTTTCTATTAAATCATTGGTTAAAATGGAGTACAAGGTTGTCGTTTCAGACGCGAAGTCTGGTAAATCCTACCAGCTGACCGTTAAGGAAGACGATTTTAGGAAGATTAAGGGTGTGAAGTTAGGAGACACCGTAGAGGGGACTATATTCGGTTTAGCCGGATACAAGCTGCAGATTACCGGTGGCACGGACAAGGCCGGGTTCGCAATGAAGAAGGGCGTTCACGGCACGAAGGCTGCTAGGGTTTTGATGGATGCGGGCGTAGGGTACTCTCCTAAGGAGCCTGTCAGAGTCAGGAAAAGAGTCCGCGGGGAGACTGTGGATTTGGACGTATCACAGCTCAACACGAAGGTCGTCGAGTACGGCGGCAAGAGTATTGAGGACACGCTAGGGATAAAGCCGGAAGAGAAGAAGGTCGAGAAGAAGGAGGAGACGAAAGCCTGATTCTGGCTTTGAGGTGTGTTGGTGGAAATTCAACCAGAGATAAACATAGGTTTGGTCGGGCACGTCGACCACGGCAAGACGACGCTTACGAAGGCGTTGTCCGGCAAGTGGACCGACACCCACAGCGAGGAGATTAAAAGAGGCATCTCCATACGCCTGGGCTACGCTGACCGCGATTTCTTCAAGTGCCCTAAGTGCCCTGTCCCGCAGGCGTACACGACCCAGAAGAAGTGCGTTCACTGCGGTTCTGAGACGAAGTTTTTGAGGCGTGTTTCTTTCGTCGACAGCCCCGGTCACGAGACTTTGATGGCTACGATGCTTTCCGGCGCCGCGATAATGGATGGCGCGCTCCTTGTCATAGCTGCCAACGAAGTTTGCCCGCAGCCGCAGACTGCGGAGCATCTTGTCGCGTTGGAGACGCTTGGAGTGAAGAAGATTGTGGTAGCGCAGAACAAGGTTGACTTGGTGACTAAGGAGCAGGCTGTCGAACACTACAAGTCGATAATGAATTTCGTCAAGGGGACTTGCGCTGAGAACGCTCCGATAATACCTATTGCCGCGCACTATAATGCTAACATCGACGTCTTGATTCAGGCGATTGAGGAGGTCCTAGTCACTCCGGAGCATGACCCTAATAAGCCGCTTAGGATGAACGTGGCGCGCTCTTTCGACATAAACAAGCCCGGCGCGGTTCCTTCTGAACTGAAGGGCGGTGTCCTTGGCGGTTCGATAAGCTACGGCGTGATAAAAGTCGGGGACGAGATTGAGGTGCGGCCCGGCGTCAAGAAGAAGAACGTGTACAGGCCCGTTATTACCAAGGTCGTGAGCCTGACGAGCGGAGGGGCTTCGGTGGATTCCGCGAACCCAGGCGGTTTAATTGCGATAGGTACTGAGCTCGACCCTGCGTTGACTAAGGCAGACAACATGTCTGGCAGCGTGATAGGCCATCCTGGAACTCTGCCTGAGGTCAGGGAAAACTTGATTCTGGACGTTACTTTGATGACCCGGCTGGTTGGCGGCATAGGAGAGCAGATTAAGCCGCTGATTAAGGGCGAAGCGCTCATGCTAAGCTCCGGGAGCGCAGTCACCGTGGGCGTCGTGATGAACCCCGGCAAGGGCGAGTTTTCGCTCAAGCTTCCTGTGTGCGCTGAAGCCGGGAGCAAGGTGGCGTTGAACAGGAGGATAGGTGCCAGGTGGCATCTCATAGGCTACGGCATGATCAAGGGTTAAGATGGCGTTGTTGGTCTTGGTTGACACGAACTTTCTGTTTCTGCCCTGCAGCAACAAAGTCGATTTTTTCTCCGAGATGCCTTCGGTCATTCCTGAAGTACACGAGATAGTCACTCTGTCGACTGTGGTGTCTGAGCTTGAGAAGCTGTCTTCAGGCAGGGGCGACGACGCTACGGCGGCGAGAATCGGCATTGAACTCCTCAGGAGGAACGGAATTCGGGTCATACCTGCGTCTGGGAGGGCCGACGATTCGATAGTCGAGTACGCGCTCGAGAACAAGGGCAACGTGATAGTATGCACGAACGACCTGCTGCTGAAGAGGCGGCTTCGCGAGAATGGCATACCCCTGGTGGTGCTGCGCTCGAAGAATCATCTGATGCGCTTATAAAGGCTATTTACTTATATTATTGGAGTGAACCTACGTGCGTTTTTGCACTAGCGCAATGCAGGGAATTAAAAATCTAGGTGCAGTAAAAAAATGTACAAGTTGGCTTTAGTCAGGGATACGGTTCGTGTTCCGCCGAAGCGTTTCAGCGAGGAGTTGAACACGGTCATCGTCCAGGAGCTGGACTCCATGATTACCGGAAGGATTGAGAAGAACATAGGCGTAGTTTTGTCGGTGACCGACGTCAAGGAAGTGAGCGAGGGCAAAATCATTTTGGGCGACGGCGCGATATACTACGACACCACGTTCGAGGTTTTGACTTACATGCCCACTATCCACGAGGTCGTGGAAGGCCACGTCACCGAGGTCACCGAGTTCGGCGTTTTCGTGAACTTCGGCCCGATAGACGGCTTAATCCACGTGTCTCAGATTGCCGAGGACTTCATGACGTACGACCAGAAGAACAGCATGCTCGTCGGCAAGGAGAGCAACAAGATCCTTAAGGTCGGCGACGTCGTCAGGGCTAGGATAGTCACGGTCAGCCTGAAGAACCGTGTTTCAGAATCGAAGATTGGCCTTACCATGAGGCAGCCTTACTTGGGCAAGATTGAGTGGATTGAGGATGACAAGAGGAGGCAGGCTGAAGGCAAGAAGGTAGATAAGCCACCTGAGAAGGGTAAGGAAAAGAAGAAGGGGAGTAAGAAAGAATGAGGGCTTGCAAGGTTTGTCACAGGTTGACTGAGGACGAGGTTTGTGGTTTATGCAATTCTCCGACCACCCAGTATTGGAGCGGATATTTGGCTGTCCTTAATCCGGAGCAGTCCGAGATAGCCAAGAGGATGGACATTAAGAGTCCCGGGCAGTATGCCCTCAAGGCCAGATAAACCATGAAGTTGACTCCTCGCCTGAGGGATGAGTTGAAGAAGCCGCTCGGCCGTCTAGTCGGCGGTGTTGACTCGGTTCCGAAAGGCAGAATCACGATAACCGTTGGCGACATAGCCAGCGAAACGTTGGTCAAGTCGGGGTACAACCCTAAGTTGTGCATCTATGATGCCAAGACGTCCAGGAAGGACATAAAGGTTGACCCGGTTTTGGCTTCGTACGGCGTCAGGGAAGTGCGCGTCAAGAATCCGGCCGGGTTTCTTGTGCCTGGCGTCTTCGGCGAGATAAGGCGTCTGCTTTCCATGGAAGGCGGAAGTCGAATGTTCGTCGAGGGCGAGGAGGATTTGACGACGCTTGCGGCCATTATGGAGGCTCCCGACGGCGCGCTGTGGTCTACGGCCAGCCTGGCGAGGGCATGGTCGTGGTCGAGGTCGGCGGGGATATTAAGGCTAAGGTACGTAAAATAATTGAGGGTATGGAAAATGGAGATTAATTTGGTTGAGGACAGGAAGAATGTCCTGTTGAAGCGCAGGGAAGTAAAGTTCGACGTCACTTTCGTCGGCGCGACGCCGACCTTGCAGGAGATCAGGAGTAAGATTGTGGCGATGCTTGATTCCGACAAGAAGCTTACTATGCTGAATCCGTTGAAGTCTGAGTACGGTAGGAAGATTCTTCACGGTTACGCGAAGGTTTATGACGACGAGGCTGCCATGAAGGTTGAGGCCGGCTACAAGATTAAGCGCAATTTCGAGGTCAGGAAGGTTGAGGGTGCTGCTGAAGCCGCTGCTCCGGCTGCTGCTCCGGCCGCTGAAGTGAAGAAGGAGGGTCAGTGATGGCTGATGAGAAGGCTGATAAGAAGGGTAAGGAAGGTAAGGTCGAGAAGTCCGGTTCAGGCAGCAAGAAGTGGGCTGCTTACGACGTTTCAGGTAGCAGTGTCGTGAGGAAGAGGAAGTCGTGCCCGAAGTGCGGGGACGGCGTCTTCATGGCCAAGCACAAGGACAGGGAGTCCTGCGGCAAGTGCGGCTACACCGAGTTCCAGAAGAAGCAGTGAACACTTTCTGGGTGTTGGCTTGAATGAAAGTTACTGTGGCTGGATTAGATTTAGCGGGCAATCC
>JAPKXP010000121.1 GCA_026394745.1 Candidatus Altarchaeota archaeon | reverse complement strand
CATTCAGCTTCAGGTTTTCGAGCGTTTCTGCTCCAGCGTTCGTTATGTTTACTCCGAATCCGATGCTGTTACCCCATATCGGGATGACGTCGCCTTCTTTCGGATATGCTATGGACACGGAATCAACGACCTGCTCCGCGGTTTCAACGGCGTCCAACGCCTTAGGGTCGGCGCTCCCGGAGCCGCTGTCGGAAGGCAACGTGATGTTGACTGCGATTACGCCGCATTCTTTAGCGTCTGCAATCCAGTCGCGGACGTCCCTGTTGCAGGCCATCCTAAGGCGGTACTCGCCTTCAATGGTCTTGTGCATCAGGTCGTTCCTGCCGTACCGCTGTTCGCCGGTCTTCCTCTCGAATATGACGAAATTGTCGACCATCCTGCCGTCGCAGTATAATTTAACGTAGTCGTCTGGCTCGTTTTTGCCCCAGGTCGCCTGGCTGGTGTTCGAGGCGTTCAGTGTGAAGGTTATCTCGTTGAATTTGGCGGAAGTGCAGCCGCTGACGCCGGTCACTTCGACGTGCAAGCCCTGCTTTAGGTGACTGACCGTGTCTGCGAACGACTGCTTGTTGTTCTCCCATGCAAAGACAGTGCGGTTCTCGTCGTAGCCCGCGTACACGAAGACCATTTGGTTTTGACTCCACACGTCAACGCCGGTGAATACGCCGCTAGTGGTGTTGGACGACACCAGATAGTTTTCGCCGGAGGCGGAGAGAATCTCAGACGAGAATTTGCCGACTCCTTCAGGGGCGTTCTGGCCGCCGAGAATGATTATGAGGCTTGAATTCTGGAAAGCAGAAAAAGAGCTTGAGTTCACTTTAACCACGTCAAAACCGCCGCCGTTAAGGAAGCCGTATAATCCGGAAGCCATGCTTCCGTCTATCGAATTTGCGAGCACGATCACGGAGTTCCCGTACGCAGAAGCCGAAGCAACTAAGGCGCACAACAGGAGCATAACGCAGAATACTCTCACAGAACGCATCCTGACAAGTCCTCCAAAGTCTTCCCATTGACGCCGACGTAAGCAACGCCGCCTATGACAGCCGTCGGATAGCCGCCCCTTGAAGCATCGCTGCCGCCGGGCGTCTTCAGCATGTCGTCGTCCTTGTACTGGTTCAGTTCGTCGTCGCAGGACTCCCTGTTGGACTCGCAGTCCACTATGTTCACGGAGTCGATTACGCTCCCGAAGTAGTTTCTGATTGACCTGCACTGGAAGCACGTGCTGTCGTTCCTCATGTAGAGGCGTTGAATCTTGTTTGCGACGCACGCCTTGATTTGATATTCCGTGAGGGTGGTCGTTGTTGATTCGGTGGTTGATGTGGTCGCCGTCGTGCTTGTCGTAAACGTCGTGGATGAAGTCGTTGTCACGGTGGTAGTCGACGGGCTTAGCGTTGAGGAAGTGGTGGTTGAAGCGCCTGCGAGCGTCGTGGTGGTGGATTCCGGAATGTCAATCACCTTGCCTGCTAAAAGCGAGTATATCAGGCCCCCGCCAACGACAAAGGAAACGAAGACAAACATGAGAAAGAGGATTATTAGGGCTACTTTATAGTGCATCAAAAGCCTTGTCAGGTTGTCCCAACCTTCCGAAACCCTGCGTCCTGAAGAGCTTAAGCCAGCCATCTCAAATCCCGTAATATAAGGAGCACGCTAGTATAAAAACAAGCTAGTTTGATGATGAGTTAATAAGCCCCCCTATGATGTAGCGGAATTCCCTCTCCTCCGCGGAAAAATCCCTCGTAGACTCGTATCCGTTGCCTACGCGGTAATACTTGCACCCGAAGACGAACGTAGGCACCGTGCTCCGCGGATTGTACTTGTAGAACAATTCGATTTCGCTCGATGGGATTGTGCCCTCGTATGCCGGAGTGATGAGGTCGTCGTACGTGTTCAATTCCCAATGGTATGCGATTATCTTGCCTGAGTCGGCGTACTCCTTCGCCACCTTGTCGAACGTGTCCCTAATCCAAAGACAGTGCGGGCAGGTGGTCGTGGAGTACATGCGTATTATCGGCTTCCCGTCCTTTGTGCAAACGCCCTCGCCGGTGGCGTTGAACGTCGAAATGACGCCAGGTACGGTGGTGGATAGAGCGTATGCGATGGACGTTGAAGACTGCGGAATCGTCTGCTGCGTCGTCTCGGTGGGTGGTGGCGCGATAGTCGTCTCTGTGGCGGATGCGGGCGTTGTGTCCTGCGCGGTTTCAGCCTGACGCCCGAAACCAAGGTAAAGAGAAGCCAAAGCAACAACCAGTACGGCCGCTAGAACCCACGTTACATTCTTCATATTGCTTTTTAGGATGGACTGAAAATAAGTAGGATATACGCTAGCGCAGCATAAAAATCAACAACCACGCCCTAAAGGGCGTGGTATGTACTTGCAATGTGTCCGACCTGTGGTCGGCCACATACATGAGCAAAGCTCATGTATAAGTCGCAGGGGATTTGTCGGCATTCCTCTGAGACTTGAACGTCATATTATCCTGCCGACTTTGCAATGAAAAGGCGGATGGAAGTCGTGGCTGCAGGAGTGGTTGTATTTCTCGTCATAATAGCCTACCTGAAGTACGTCGGCGAAAGCAAGCCGGAGAGCATAGAAAACATTTCCGCGTGCCAGTCGGGGGACTCAGACCGTTGTTTGATGGAGAAGGCTGTTAAGGAGAGCAACCAAAGTTACTGCGGCGACATAAACGGGAGCGACGACCGGGACTCATGTTACTATTCCACGGCATTGAACATGAACAACGAGACCGTCTGCACCATGATATCAACGGAGAATTCGATGTACCGTTGCCTTGCCACGGTCAGCAGGAATTATTCGACATGCAACAACATAACAGAGGCGAGGGCGAAGAACTCCTGCTACGCCACAGTCGCCGTGAGGAGGATTGACGTCGCCATATGCCACAACATCACAATCGTGCCTACGAGAGACAAATGCATCTTCGACGTTACCAGGAAGAAGCCTTCCCCGCTCGAATGCTGGGACATAGTGAACCAAAGCCTCAGGGACGTCTGCATATTCGAGCACGTCGGGAAAAACCTGATTAACCCGCAGCTGTGCCACCACATAAACGACACCGTCCTGAGGGAGAACTGCAGCAGGATAGAGAGGATTCCAGTCGAGTAAAGGCGACACTATTGAGAGTGTAAAATGCCGCCTTAATGTCAGATGTCCTTGCCGATCTTCAACGCGCAGTACTTGCCGCACATCGTGCACTCCCCGCCGTTCGATAGCTCAGGGTGCTTGTATTTCACGGACGTGTCTATGCACAGTTTGAACATCGTGTCCCAGTCGAGGCGCTTCCTGGCCTTGCTCATCTCGTCGTCCCGCTCACGCCTGCCGAGCTTGACTATGTCTGCCGCGTGGGCTGCAATCTTGGATGCTACGACACCCTCCTTTACATCGTCTATTGAAGGAAGGCCGAGGTGTTCTGAGGGAGTGACGTAGCAGAGGAAGTCTGCTCCGTGCATTCCAGCCACCGCGCCGCCGATTGCGCTCGTTATGTGGTCGTATCCTAAGGCTATGTCGGTGACGAGAGGTCCGAGAACGTAGAACGGGGCGCCGTGGCAGATTTTCTTCTGAATCTTCACGTTGTATTCAATCTGGTCGAGCGGCACGTGGCCTGGACCCTCGACTATGACCTTCACTCCGGCCTTCCACGCTCTCTTGGTCAGCTTCCCAAGCGTCTTAAGCTCTGCAAGCTGAGCCTGGTCTGTCGCGTCGTGCAGGCACGCCGGACGGAGGGCGTCGCCCAAGCTTATCGTGACTTCATACTCCTTTAGTATTTCAAGAATCTGGTCGTAGCCCTCGTAAAGCGGGTTCTCAGACTTGTTCTTCTTCATCCATGCCGCAAGGAAGCATCCTCCCCTGCTCGTGACCGGAATAAGCCTCTTTCTCGCGTGCTTGACGGCGTCGCGGGTTATGCCGGCGTGTATGGTGACGAAGTCCACGCCCTGCCTGCACTGGCCCTCAAGCTCCTTAAGGTAGTCTTCGAGCGTGAAGTCGAGTTTCCTGCTGCTGTATACCTGGTAGATGGGAACCGTCCCCAACGGCACCGGAAACTCCTGGAGGAGTATCCTCCACAATTCCCTGGACTTTCCGTCCACGCTCAAGTCCATCAGCGCGTCCGCCCCGGAGTCGACCGCGACCTTGGCCTTCAACAACTCCCCCTGCAGGTCATCCTTGCCTGGGCTCGTGCCGATGTTCGCGTTAACCTTCGTCGAAACGCCGGCGCCAATCAAAAGCGAAGGCACGTTCCTCCTGGAATTCCTAACCTCGACTAAACGGCCCTCCTTAAGGTAATTCTCCAGCCGCTTTCTTTCAGCACCCTTGAACGAAGACAATTCCTCAGGCATCTTTGAAACCATAACTATTAAAACAACATAATATTAAACACACACACAAAAAAGGAACCAGATATAAAGCCCTGGACTTTATATTATAGAACACACCAACCAAAGCCCCCGTGGGGTAGCCTGGACATCCTACGAGGTTGCGGACCTTGAGACCCGCGTCCGAATCGCGGCGGGGGCAAAAGTAGTATCCATTCAGCGATATCCGCGAGAATCACGCCGCGATGTAAAGAGCAAGTACGATGTCATAATTTCCGCTGCAGGCGGCGTAGACCTGAAGGAGGCGAGGAGCGCGATATTCAACGGCGCGAACATCGTGGTCGCGAACATCGTGACTGCGGAGGACCCGTGGGTGGGGATACGCGCGGACGGGGACGTCGGCAAGATGGCTGTGAAGTTCCTCCAGACTATCGAGTGATTCAGCGGGCCTTACGGCTCGGGTATGAATCCGTAGTCGCTTGGATAATGGACTGCGGAGAAGAGCATCCTGTCGAACTTTATCCTTCCATTCAGTTTGTCGTACTCGTACTTGTTCCTGCTGCCCTTCGGAATCTCTATCATGACCGTTACGGTCTCTATCGGCTTCTTCATCTTCAAGCCTAAATAATAGGTTGTAAGGCTATTTAATTAAGAGATGAGCGGCTACAGGACACACTTTGTAATCTACGGGGCTTCCGCCTTAGGTCTGACGTATCTGCTTTTCAGGACAGGCTACATTAGCGGGGTTAATCCTGAATTGGTTTTGGCGTTTATTCTGGGATTGCTTTATTCCATACTGCCGGACATAGACACTCCAGCGTCCAAGACGAGGGAGTACGTGAGCAAGCTGCTTCTCGCTTCCGTGATGCTGTGCCTGCTCTCCTACACGTTCGTGGAGCCGAACTTAAAGCTGCTCTACCTTTCCTTTGCGATAGCCGTATTCCTGTACCTCCTGTGGTTCACGAAACACCGGGGAATATTCCACACGATTTACGCGGGATTGTTTCTGTCGCTGCCTTTGTATCTAATCAGCCCCATCTACGCGTTATACGCGTTCACGGGATTCGCAAGCCACCTCCTGGCAGATGGGAAACTATTTTAAGAATCCTGTAGCCGGCGGTAGTTTATTATCCGCAGGTACGTCGCCAGCAGCGGTATTATCAGAACCAGCATAACAAAGAAAAGCTGTATGTCGCCTGGGAGGATCATATGCGCGAGCAGCTGGCCTGTGGAGAACCCTACGACAACGCCTAGGAAGGCTCCCACGGCAACCGCCTTCTTCGTGTGGAATCCGAGGCTCACGCGCGAGTGCATGTAGACTACGGCGAGCGGCACCAGCAGCAGCGAGTAAACCGGGTCGATGAAGTAGGTGAAGAACACGAGGCCGACTGCGATTATGGTGTGCAGTGAGGGCACGTCGTAGCCTATCACAAAAAGCTTGTACCGTTCTTTAGGCCTCTGGGTCTTGAGCAGGTACTTGACTATGATTCCGACCGCGAGGGCGAGGAAGACGTATATGAACAGCATCGAGAGCACGTGCATGGACTTCTCGCTAGGCTCCGTGAAAACAAACACTATGGCCAGGAGGAAGTACGGGAACTCCGGTATCGAGTCTATGATGCGGTAGACGTTGTATGCTAGATCCATGTCAATCAGTTGTTCATCCTTTTCCTAGAAACGATGGTAAACTGCTCCCTCGCGTCCTCGTAGCCCGGGTCAAGCTCAAGCGCCCTCTTGTAGTCGGAAAGCGCCATGTCATAGTCCCTCATGTACTCGAAAATCAAGCCGCGGGTATAGTAGGCTTCAGCTAGGTCAGGCTGTATCTCGATTACCTTGCCGTGGTCCTCGATAGCCTTACGGAAATCCGAGAGGCGGCAGTAGGCGAGGCCGCGGTTGAAGTATGACTCGAACATGTCGGGCTTAAGTTGGATTGCCTTCGTGTAGTTCTCTATGGCCCGGTGGAAGTCGCCGAGCTTGTAGTAGTCATTGGCTAGGTTGTGATACTCGTGCTCCAGACTATTCTGATTGTTTTTGTCTTCAGCCAACGTAAACACCTGTTATAACTTGGTATTCTTTAAATTAAAGGGTTTTCCTTCTGTTGCGCGACTTCTCGATGCTCTTTATCTTGCGGTACTGGCGCACTACGTCCGCACTCGTCTCCAGCTTCAGGTTCCCGAACACGTGCGGGTGCCGGCGGATTATCTTCTCCCTGACGCCGTCCATGACGTCGTTTATCGTGAAGAGGCCCTCGTCTTCGGCAATCTTGGAGACGAAGATTATGTTCCAGAGGAGGTCGCCGAGCTCCTCCTTGAGATTTTCACGGTCTTTGGCGTTTATCGCGTCCAGAACCTCGTCGGCCTCGTTCTTCAGGTGCTCTGCCATCGACTCTATCGTCTGCTCCCGATCCCATGCGCAGCCGCCGGGCGCCCTGGTCTTGCGCATGACTTCAAGGAGTTCGTCGAACTTCCTGCTCAAAAACAACACCTCAAGGTTTATTATTCTTGTTTCTCAATTGATAAATAATGAGGAGGTACGTCGTTTTTTTCCTGATGCTGGCTGCGGTCAGCGCCAGCGCCACGCAGGTCCCGCTGAATGAGGAGTGGAGCAGGCACATGTTGAACGGCGTGAACAGCGTACAGCTTCTGGACTTGGACAACAAGAACGGGCCGGAGATATACGCGATTACCTACAACCAGATGAAGACTACGGTCTACATCATGGGCTTTGACGGAAGCGAGACCGACAACTTCATCATAGAGCCGAAGATGAAGTACCTTTACCCCACGGAAGAGATAAAGATAGCTGCCTTGTGCGACCTGGACAGGAACGGCGTGCTCGACATCATTTCCGGCTCCGAAGCCCACACAGGCTCCATAAACAAGCACATCCTCTACAGGACGGAGAGGACTTGGTACCAGGACCTCGGAAAGTACTCCACTGACATGAAGTGGAAGTACGAGGAAAGCGACCTCACCACGAGCATACATTGCATAGACTACAACGGAGACGGCAGTAGCGAGATAATCACTTCCGACCGGGACGGGGAGATAAGGGTGATGGACCCTGACGGGAACGTCATCGAAAACAGGACGCTGGATGCGGCAATATGGGACATGAAGACGATTCTCGGCACAGAGGGGTTCGATTTCGCGGTAGGCATGTTCAGGAAGCTCTCGTTCCTGAAGGCGGTAGGCAAGTCCTGGAACTACGGCGTTGACGACAGGTTTGACAGGGTCTACGTCGAAGACATCAACAGGGACGGCGTAACGGAGGTTCTCGGAGTCTCCTCGAACACGCTCCACGTATTCGACATGGACGGCGGCCTAAGGTGGAGCTACAGCGCGCAGGGCATGGGGGAGGTCGCGATAGTGAACATAGGCGAGATAAACTACTCGAGCATAGCGGTAGCCTCCAAAAAGCAGGTCATATTCCTGAACAAGGACGGCGTGGAGACCGGGACCTATGACGTAGGCGAGAACGTACTCGCCCTCAGGTACTTCAGCAGCGAGGAGAAATACGGCCTTATAATCGGGACGGACAGCAGCCTGAAGTACTATTCCATGGACCTTAGAGACCTCAAGAGGGTTGATGGGATAGCGCTCGAGAATCTCGCCCTGCAGCAGTTCAAATCGGAAAACTTCACTGATGCGATTCATCTGGCAGAAAACGCCATCAGGATATTCACGGGGCTTGAGGACGAGGAGGCGCTGGGAAGAGCTTATGGTCGACGTAGGCAGGAAGAAGACCGCGGACGAGCTGTACGCCGAAGCAGAGAACGCCTTCGTAGAAAACAGGCTGGGGGAGGCCAGGACAAAGGTCAACGAGGCTGAAGCCCTCTACGTGAAAACCAATTACACTGAAGGAATATCCAAAAGCAGAGTACTCATAAGGCTGCTAGGCGGACGGATAGAGATAACTTCGACGACCACTGTGACTGAGACGACCATGATACCTTACACGACAACGACCATACCGAAGGACATGAAGGAGGACGTCAAATTCTACGGGGCGCTCATACTAATAGCCATCGTGATGATAATCACCTACAGAACACTAAGGAAAAAGTGAACCCTAAACAGACTACAACCTAAAACCCAGTCCCTACTTCTTCTTCAGGTGCCTAAGCTTCTTCCTACGCTTCTTCAGCTTATGCTTGCGCATCTTCTGCAACTTACGCTTCCTACCGCATGGCATACAACAATATTAGCAGTGCGCTTATAAAAATCAGCCGCCGCCTGCGTAGCGTACGCGCTTCTCGATGACGCGTATCCTGTCGAGTAGTTCCTTCTCCGGCTTGTAGCCTTCGAGCGTGGCTTCCCAGATGAGGCCGGACTTGCCGGTGTGAGTCGCCAGGATGCTCTTCTTGAACACCACCAGGTCCATCGCCTTGTCTTCGAGACGCTGCGAGTGGAAGGCCAGGCCGAAGTCTATGAAGTATACTTTCCCTTCGTGCAGTATGAGGTTGGACGTCGTGAGGTCGTTGTGCACGAGGCCGTTGTCGTGGAGCCTGCGCAGCATCACGCCGACTTCCTTGGACAACGTCTTTATGCTCCCGCCGTCGGATTCGAAGACGTCTTTGAGCGTACTGCCCTCGACGTACTCCATGGTGATTGAAAAAGACCTCTCGTCAGCCTTAAAGACCTTCGGCACCCTGACTCCGGCGTCCAACGCTTTCTCTAGAATCCTCGCCTCCCGCGAAGTCCTGTTCTTCCGTATCCTCCGGTCGAACTCCGGAAGCCGGTACTTCTTCACGACCCTCTCCTTCACCAGCTTCCTGCCTTCCAGATAGAGGTTCGCCTCAGCGCCCTTGCGCAACAGCTCTGGCATGGATTAATAATCGAATGCGAGATATAATACTGTCAAGATGAAGAGGAAGATAGAGCTTGAAGACATACTGATCATGCTGGCGCAGCAGCTGGTCTCCAACATGAAGAGCTTCAGGGTGAGCAGGTCCGGAGACGAGCCTTACGTCGACTACAGCGAGACTAGCGGGCACGTCAAGCTGACGTGCGAGCTGAACAACGCAAAGCCCG
>JAPKXP010000164.1 GCA_026394745.1 Candidatus Altarchaeota archaeon | reverse complement strand
GTTTTCCTTGATGATGCTTTCAGAAAAGGCGAGAAGTTCGATGTCATCGTGTCACACCGGGCGCTGCTCTACTTCAAGAATCCCGCAGCTGCAATAGTCCGGGCTGAGCAGGTTCTCGCGCCAGGAGGCTGGTCTTCAATCCAGGTTCGGAGCGACAAGACTAGGGAGCTTCTCGGCGAGGACGCCAGGAGTTTTGCGGAAGGCCTGCAGAGGAGCGGCTATCAGACGAAAACGTTCTCGAGCTATGTCATGTGCGACAGGAGCGGGAATCCGATTAAGGGGATTGACGAACGGAAGGATACTCCAGGGCAGAGGGAGCTGTAGGACAGCCTGCTCTCGTCAGGAGAAGCCGTTCAAGGAGACTCTGACATATTCTACGTGAAAGGCAGGGACGAAAAGCAAAGAAAGGATATTTCAGGCCAGTTCTTCCCGAGGCCGAAAAGGAAGGTGGATGATGAACCGCCGAGGCGCGTTGAATACGAGAGGGGCGGGTTCGGAGAGTTCGAGTAGTTCATGCGGTGGAATTGCCCCTTAATTCAATCTTGTATAACGTGGAGGTGTATCTCGCAAGCTCGATGTCGGAATGATGCCAGTCTTCGTTCTCCGCCTGTAGTATCGGAGTTACTTTGAACGTGTCGAACAGTGATATGCCGTACTTGCCTGTCAGCGGCAGGACCGTCTGGTATTGCGTGTCGTATAGCGTCTTCGTGTTTGTGTCGTAGAGCAGGTTCTCGTATTCCTTGCCGATTATCTTGTTGACGATGTGCCGTGTCGTGGCGTTGTAGTCGAGGCCGTAGCCGGTGTCGTATCCCAGGCCCTGGGTCGTGATGTACATCTGAGTTCCGTTACGGAGGATTTGCCGGTACAACGCCATGAGGTAGAGTATCCTCTTGTCGTCGCCGCTTGAAGGCGTGCCTTCGGCTTCGTTCGTAAGCTTGGCGTAGTATTTGTAGTGCGGGCCCTCGTCCATGCCCAAAACGATGGATCCTTGAGGCACCAGCTCGCCGATTTTTTTGGCGAACTCGCATGGACCGCAGTGTTCTTTACGGTACTCGAGGACTGGGGAAATGCCGGTGAACATCATGTAGATTAGGATTAGGACTGTGGCGTAGGAGAGGTATGGACTTAATTTCTCGGAAACGTAGTCGAGGGAGTATGCTATCAGCATGACTGCCGGAATGAGGGCTGGAATGAAGAATCTGGGGGATATGAGGACTGAGTTTGCCATCATCACGAAGTAGAGGAAGAACCAGAGGATGAACGTGAAGGACATTTGCTTGCCCTGCCGCAGGTAGACTACGATAAAACCCAGGAGCATGAGAGCCCACCCGATTAAGGTGAGCGAGACGGTAGTCCACTGTATCGACTGTGCCATCAGCGGCGAGAATATGTTGAAGCCCATGCCTCCTGAAGACTCCTGCGAAAAGTACGCTAGGCGCTCTAGCAGGGAGTATCCCGGCTCGTAGAACATCCGAGGTACGAATAGGGAGACGAAGACTATCAGCGCTGGGACGGTGAACAACGCAACGTCCTTCAGTATTTCAGGGGCCTTTTGAGAGAGCTTGATTTTCATCTCGCCCTTGGATTTGACCAGCCTCGCCGGCGGGCTGTTCCTCCAGTAGAACAACAGCAGGATGGGAAGCAGTAGTATGTTAGTCTGCTTCAAGCCTATCGTCCAGCCTAGGAGGAGGGATGTTGCGAGCTTGCTCTGCCAGTCCTTCTTTTCTGATGCAACTAATGCTGCGTACACTGTGGCCATGATGAAGAAGGCTTCGGTAGTGTGGTTTTTCGCGTACGTCGAGAGCACAAGGTAGACCGGCAGGAACGTGAGGATTATCCCGGAGTATATGCCGACCGCACTTTTGCCGCTCAACTTTCTTGCGAGGAAGTATATCATGGCTACGCCCAGGGCGCCGAAGAATATGCTGGTGAACGTGGCTGAGAACTCCGCAGTCTGCATGCCGAGGAATATGCGGGAGAACGCGTACATAATCGTCTGGATTACGGTCTCGGCAGGGTATCCGAGGCCCATCAGGTAGTGGAGCCTGCCGGTCTGGAAGGTCTGTTCCGCGGCCTCGGCCTCGAGAACGGAGTCTGTGTGCCAGAGGCCTGCGCTCCGGTAGTAAAACCTTAAGGCGAACGCTATTAGGAATAGGGCGGCGGCAGTCTGGAATGACCTGTCATGTAGGATTCTGCTGACTTCAAAACCCTGTTTTTTTCCCTTCTCCTTCTTCATTTCTTCCCTGCCACAGCCATCATCTCGTCGAAGACGTTCACCTTGAGAGACAAGCGCTTCGACAAGCCGAATACGTCAATTAACTTTGATATCCGGTAAAATAAAGTCGTGTAAGTCTGGGACTTGAGGAAAATGACTTCCAGGCTCCTGAACCTGCCCACGTGCCTTGCTTCCATGAACGAGAAGCCGGCCTGCTCGAGCATCTGCCGCAGGGTCTTAGGGGAGAAGTAGTACAAGTGCTCGTCTGGCTTGAAGTGAAGCCACCTGCTGCCGCTGAGTTTGGCGGTCAGGCTTTCCACGTCAGGAGTGGTTATGAAGATGAGGCCGTCCTTCTTCAGGAGGCCGTACGCGGTCTTCAGCACCGATGACGGGTCTGTGGTGTGCTCGAGGACGTCGTTCATCACTATTACGTCAAAGGATTCCTTTTTGAAGCTGCCTTCCTCAAAGCTTGAGGCCGTAACGTCGCCGAGATTGTTCCTGCTTTTACAGTATTCGACCGCAGACTTGTTTATGTCTATCCCGTAGACGTTGAATCCAGCCTTCTTGAGTTCCTTAAGGAAGGTTCCTACGCCGCAGCCTACCTCAAGCAGGACGCCGGAATCCTTGAATTGCTTTATCTTCTTCGCCCGCTCCCTGAAGGTCTTCTCGTCGTCGGCCGTGTTTTGAACGTAGTATTCCACTGGGGAAATCTTGTTTTTGTTGTATAGCTCGGAAAGTTCGCTGCCGTCAAGCCGGGGGTTCACGTAGACTAGCCCGCATTTACCGCACTTGACGATGTTGAAGGAGTCCTTTTGGAACAGGATTCTCTCGCGGTCAGAACCGCAAAGATTGCATGACACCCTGCTTGTTCCTGCAGCGTCCATTTTACTCCAGCGGACCCCTGAGGGTGCCTGACTCAGTGTGTATTGCGGTTATGGAGCCTACCGTCACGTTGTATTCGACGGTGACCTGAGCGGTGTAGAAGTCTCCTGACGCGCCGGACTTCACGCACCCGCTGCTTGCGTTCATCATGAAGTTCTCTCCAGCCAGGAC
>JAPKXP010000012.1 GCA_026394745.1 Candidatus Altarchaeota archaeon | reverse complement strand
GGTCGTTTCCTTTGCCGGTGCAGCCTTCCAGTATCGCGTCGCAACCGTGTTTAACCGCCTGCTGCGCGACTACTGACGCTACGAGCTGTCTTGTCATTGACGTTGCTACTGGGTACCCGTTGTAGCTGCTGTTTGCCTTGATTGCTTTCGCAAGCCATACTTCAGTGAACTCGTCCTTCACGTCTATCAGTATCGGCTTGATTCCGACTTTCTTCGCTTTCTCTTCAGAGTCCTTGATTTCTTCCTCGCCTTGGCCTACGTCGAGTGTGACTGCGACCATGTCGTTGCAGCCGTAGACTCTCCTCAGGAATTCCACGCCGAGCGTGGAGTCCACTCCGCCTGAGTATGCTAGGCACACTTTCTTTACCTTAGGTTTCGGTGTTTCCTCAATCTTTTTGAGTATTTGCTTTACATCAGGTTGTTCTGCCATCTTCTGTACCTCTGTCATAAAATTAGTTGCAACAGAAATAAAACCAAAATGTTTCAAATAAAACATTTATATCCTAATAATAAACATTATAACAACAAGAATGAACTACCCCCTAGAGGTACCCCTAGAGATACACAATAAAATAATAACATTACTCGGGCAAGGCAAGATAAAATCAGAAAACGGATTCATAGCTTACGCAGTAGGGAAAAAAATCGGGCTACACCCAGAAATCCTTAATGCACTAGCACTAAAAGAATACAATAAACCCTACAACTCATCAAAGCTATTTACCGAAAAAATAAACAAGGAACTAGGCTTCGTAATGGTTGGCATATACGAACTGTCGATATCATACTACTATCTCACGCATATGGAATCTTTTAATCCATTGTACATAATAATCGCGATCCTACTACCTCTAGTATTCCCGTTGCTGTGGCTATCAGCAGGCATAATAAACATGATACTAAACCACATAACATACAACCTAGAGCTCCCCAACGAAATAGTCCGCACGCTGGAAAAGCTCGCACTCAAAGAAAAAATAGACTCGGAAGACCTCTTCATCTTTCGCGCTATACTAGAAGAAGCAGAACAACTAAAAGACTAGGACAAAATGACATCAATCTCTTCAACAGTAGAGGAAATAGTAAAAAGTGACTACCGCATACTGAACGCCATTAAAATGGGTTTCGCCAACAACCGCAGCCTAGCCCGCCTGATACAAAAGGACGTCAACGCGAAAATCGGCCACAACGCAAGCCTCGAAGCCATAGCAGTCTCAATACAACGCATAAGCCAGAAGATGAAGGAAAACGTGGAACAACCCCACAACGACATATTCTCCAGAAGCCAGCTCCAGCTCCGCGACAACATACACCTACTATACCTGAAACCCGGGGCCGTGCTGAACGAGCCTAAACCCGACACGGTCATAGACGCCAGCAGAAGATTCTACGTGAAAATACGGGGAATAGGCTCGACCACGGTACTCATCGACGAAGACGAGGTCGAACAGATGAACATACGAAAAGAAGACGTCATAAGCCGCAAGACCGACCTGTCAGCGATAATAATAACAAGCCCGAAAGACATAGTCGACACGCCCGGCGTAATAGCGCACCTGATGGCGGCCCTCGGCGGAAGCAAAATAAACGTCGTGGAAGTCACGTCAAGCTACGACACCACGTTCCTCATAGTCGAACGGAAAGAATCCCTCCGCGCTGTCGAAGTAGTGCGCTCGCTCATAAACAGAAGCAGACGCAAATAAGCGATCTACTTGGAACGACTAATGGGAGTCTTAAACTCCGGATTAACCTGCTTTAATATGTCCCTCATGTGATACCACATGGCAAAAAACAGCATTGCAGCCACAAGAAGATTGCAGACGTCCCTCACAAGGCGGAAGCCCAGATACTCGAACGTGGAACTAACGGCGAAAAGAAAGAATGCAGTGCACAACAACGCCGTGAACTTCCTGTAAACCAGGTTGAACGTCCTCTTCGAAGTCAGCATGTAAGCCAAAATCAACGACGACACAATCCCCAGAATCGCGCCGTACAACGCTATAAGGTTCATCTCACACCACCCGGAACAAACATCTTCAACATTAGCAGCGACGTGTAAAAAATAGTGGAGCACGCAAGCACGCCGGTAAGCTCGGCCATTGAAATCCCGTATAAATTCAGGTCATATATCCTGAATCCGGAATAAATCAGCACGAAAAATATGAACAAGGTAGTCCAGCTTATCACCCTCCCGTACCTGCTGTCTGCAAACCTCAGGTACACGAGAAGCGACAACGGCAGTGACATAGCCACAAGAACGATTGAGACTAGGTCGATTAACTGCATATTAAAACATTACCCACACCATATATAAATCGACCATGGAAGCCCAGATGACCGAACAGGAGATAAGGGAAGCGGTGAACGCAATAGCGGAAAAAATCGTGGAAGACCACAAGACCGCAAAGAAGATAATCCTGGTCGGCATAATAACGAGGGGCGTGGAGCTTGCCGGAAGAATGGCCGAGACCATACAGAAAAAGCACGGAAAGTCCACCCTAGTCGGCGCCCTAGACATAAAGCCGTACCGTGACGACCTAAAGCTCCCTGAAGGATACAAAAGCAAGACCAGGATGCCCTTCGACGTCACCATGAAGAAAGTGATACTAGTAGACGACGTGCTATACACCGGAAGGAGCGTCCGGGCCGCAATGGACGCGCTAATCGAGTACGGGAGACCCAGCGAAATACACCTAGCCGTTCTCGTGGACCGCGGCCACCGCGAATTCCCGATACACGCCGATTACGTCGGCAAGAAAATCCCGACAGCCTCAACGGAAAAAGTCAAGGTAAGACTCAAGGAAACCGACGGCAAAGACGAGGTCGTCATAATCAGGCAGGAGTAGCTACCGCATCCGGGCAGCCCGCAACCCTTACGTTATACGATTCACCCCTCTCAATCTTCAAGTCCGGTCCTGTGGCGTGAGACTGTCCCGGAGCAAGGTCAAAGCAGTCCAGGGGATATTCCCTGCCGTTCACGGTAAGCTCCACGAAGCCGCAGTTTATCACCGTCCCCCCGGTGTTCGTCAACTGCAAGCTGTAGCCGTCTACCTGCTCTGTACCCTTGACCTCAAGCTTAGTCTCCTTGCAATAGTCTTCAACATTTCCCGTGAACCTGTAAATCCTGTCCTCCCGATACTGCTTTAAGGCGCTAGGTATCCCCGAAGAGCGATACAAGACCGTCTTGCCGTAGGCCTCGTTCGACAACGCGCCCACCATCTCCTTGTAACTTCCGTATCTCCCCGCCCTGTAGAGGAACATGTACCGCATCCTCTCGCACGGCCTTTCGACGTCCTCCTCCTTCATTCCGTCAAACCCCCCCATTATCGTGTTCATCATGTAGTGACAGGCCTCGTGCACGAGCACGCCAGCCACCATCGAGTCGTCGTCATTGTAATAGTCCATCATAACGCTCGAAAGAATTATCGTCCTGTCCATCTTCTGGCCTTCAGCCGGAATCCTCGCGTAGCCGCCGGAACTGTAGCTCTGCCTGTAGTCTATGCCGTCCACGTAACGGCATATCATCTCGTGGTCTCCGGGAGACTTGTCGCCTACTAGCTGCAGGAGGGACAGGATTCTGGGCGCTTTAGTGGAGAAGCTTACGTTCACGCAGCTGGAGTTCAGGTAGATAAAAACAAGGATTGCGACCAGTACGAAGCCTGCCGCCGCGTAAATCCAGAAGTTGACGGGCCCCGCCTCCTCGTTTACTTTCTCCTCCGGCTTCTTTTCCTGCGTCTCGCCCTGATGGAGCGCCTCCAGGGGGCCCATCTCCTCGTTCATGGATTCAATCTTCGCTTTTATCTTCTGCGCCTCGCCATCGTACTCATGCTTGCTGATTTCCTTGTTCGAAAGCTTCCTGCCAAGTTCCTCCGTCCGGAGCATCGCCTCGTGGGCGAACTCGTCCCTGCGCTTCCTTCTTCCCTCAATCATATTCCGTATTTTAT
>JAPKXP010000196.1 GCA_026394745.1 Candidatus Altarchaeota archaeon | reverse complement strand
CGGCTGCGGAAGCCAGAAGGGCTTTCACGAGGTGTTCAGGACCAAGACCGAGGAAGTCAACCTGCTTCCTAAAGTCCGGCTTGAGATTGCGGTCAACGAGGACTTCGTGGAGCCTACTATAGAGGCGATATCCCGCGGCGCGAGGACTGGTGAGATAGGCGACGGCAAGATTTTTGTGTTGTCTCTTGCGGAGTGCGTCCGCATTAGGACTGGGGAGCGCGGCGGGGCTGCGATAGGGTGAGAGGGGTGTTGAAGGATGAAAGTTAAGTTTGAGGCGGACGTAGACGAAAAGATTGTGAAGGAGATTGGGTCCTGGGGCCTTAGTGTCGAAGACCTGGTTAAAGACAGTATGGAGCACAGCCTCCTCGGTTCAATCCGAAGGAAGACCGACAACCTCTGCAGGAAGAGCAAGAAGCCGGTAGAGTCCACAATACCTAAAGAGAAGAGGCCGGAGTACAGCGTTTTCTGCAGGTGCGGTGGCTGACCTGGAGCTGCCTGCGCTTTTTATTTTTTCAAGTGGAATAAAGATACTGATGAAAAGGATTACGACAGTTTTCGTATTGTTCATTTTCTTGGCCTCTATGGCGTCCGCGGCGTCGGAGAAGGGCATAATAGACCAGATCATGGACTTGATACGCGGTATCCTGTCCAAGGTGGGCTTGTGGAGCCCCCCGACCACCACTACTACGTCGACATTGCCTTTATGTAATCCGCCGTACATTCAGGATGGTGATTCCTGCTGTCTTGACGCCAACAACAACGGCGTTTGCGACGGGGTCGAGGAGATTACGACCACGACCGTGACTACTACAACATCAACTTCAACATCAACCACTTCGACGACTTCAACCACCACCTCGACAACCCTTAAGATAAACTGCTACTCGAACATAGACTGCGGCGAATCTAAGGAGGAGTATGTCTGCCACAACGACAACGTGTACTCCAAGAGGACGAGCTTCATCTGCATGAGCCCAGGGACGCCGTCCTCCAAGTGCGTTGAAAGGCAGGTGCAGGATAATACTCCTCTGATAAAGTGCATGCACGGTTGCGCTGAAGGCAAGTGTGTCAACCAAGAGTGAATTCCGCAATCTTCTTGTATTTCGGCCCTTTAGGAGAGAGTGCGCTTTCCATCAGCAGGAATTTACCAACAATATAGCTGCCGAAGACGCTATCCGACCTCCCTCCTATGAACTCCACGACCTTCCTTTTGTCGCCGACGCCCCTAACCCTCGCTAAAGTGACGTGGGGGTGAAACTTTTCCTCTGGCGGAAAGCCCAAAGGCCGTAAGGCGTCATCCACCCTAACAGCAAGCTCTGCTGTCAGTCCGTTGTCCTCAACGCCAGCCCAGACCACCCTGACGTACCCTAAGCTAGGGAACACGCCGATACCTCTCACATTCAATGTAAACTGATTGTTTTGTACTCTTTTCAGGGCGTCGGACACATCAGAAACCTTGCCTGCGTCAACTTCGCCAAGGAACTTGAGGGTCAAGTGCATGTTGTCAAACTCCACAAGCTTCATGTCTCCGAGACCTGAAAGCTCCTTCTGCACTAAGGAAAGCCTCTCCCTCACTTCGAGAGGGCATTCGACTGCTATGAAACAGCGCATGTTAAACAATTGCACGAGGATTGATAAAATCCAAGAGCAGCCGTTTTATAATAATACTGTGTATAATATTCTATGCAAATCGAGGGGGGTCGGAAGGACGCCTCCGCTGAAACGGCGAGGCAGCTTCAGGCAGGCGTTGCCGAAGCGGCAAGGAATTCTGGTTTAATCAACAGCTGGAAAGCGCAGGCTGAAAGGTGTGAAGCGCCGCTTGGCGATTTAATCTACCAGTACGGCGTCCGCCAAATAATCGACTCCGGAAGAGCCGACGAAAAACCCACTGCGTATAGCGCAGCAGTCTTATCAAAGGACCCTGGCTGGTCCAATCGCATGACAGTCGCTGCGACTGAAATACCTGAAACCGTGGGGAGACTTCCTGAATACACCGGCGTTGAATTAGGCGGCGAAGCCCAGGTTCCAGAAGACGCTGAATGGCGGAACGTAAGGATACATCCTGCGCCAGACCTCGCCAGGAAGATGGGGAAAGCTCATGCCATCGCAAGAGAGCTGATGGAAAAAGACCAAGCCCAGCTTGTTGCAATAGCAGAAGAGGGGGTCGGGTCCAAGAGGGACTTGTTCCAGAAGGCTAGGGCGCAGGCCGAGAGGGAACTAGCCAAGCTCGGCGAAGAACCGAAGATTACTGCAGG
>JAPKXP010000080.1 GCA_026394745.1 Candidatus Altarchaeota archaeon | reverse complement strand
GCGGCTTTACATAGGCCGCGTAATCCACGCCTCCCCTGAACAATGGAAGAAGGACGTCAACGACCTGCTCAAATTCAACGCGTCCTGCGAGGACGACGAATCCAAGTGGGTCAAAAACGAGCCTACAGCATAAAATGCCGGCAAAGCAAGAGGAAAAAGTCGGGAGCATCCTTCCTTTGGGATGGCTTCCTAAAACCTGGGAGGAGTATTCCAAGACTGAAGGCGGAAGCCAGATAGCCGTGATGCTGGGCCACATCAACCCTGAAAACAAGGCAGACCCGAAGCTATTGAATCCCGGCGTATTGCCGGAGTCTCCAGGCGGGAATGTGTACGCTGCCGGAGTCCGCACTACCAAAGGCACGATGTCCAAGTTCTTCGAGACAATGTCCGAGAGCGCCGCAACGGGATTCATGCGCGGCTGGACGCCGGAGAAGGTTCAGGACTTGAGGAAGCAGTTTAACGCGGTGACGCCAGAACGGTTCGACTACACCGCAAACGTTACGGTAGTACGCTACCCCGACCGGAAGACGGCGTTGCAGGCGCTTGAAAGCCAGTACGTCACCCTGTCGCAGGGCCTGCTTGAAGCTCCAATCCCAGGCATGCCTGAAGGATACTCGCTCAAGGACGTGTTCAAGGACGAGCGCGTTAAATCATACGTCAACCCGGCGGACTTCGAGAAGATAACCAAGGAAATCGAGAAGGCTTCAGCGCAGATGAAAGAAAGCTTCGCAAAATCCGGGATGAATCTTGAGAAGGCCAAGTTTCTCGGCGAGGACGCAGTCTACATGAAAGATCAGTCTGGAAAGAAATACTGTCAGGCGGTCGCAGTCAAAAATTACATCGTCTCAGGCTCGCTCCTATACTCCGCAGGCGCGTTTCCGCCGGGAAGCACTTTCTGCCAGTCCCTCACCAGGTTCAAGACCAAGACGTACGTCGAAAAAGTCGAAGGCAAAACCTACACGAGGAAGGAGATGGTTCCCGAAGACAGCGTCTACGCGAAGGACGGCTACCTCAACCGCGAGGAGGCGGAAGGCATTTTTAGTTCGATATTCTCATCAATAAACAAAATAAAAGTCTCATCCAAAAAATAAAAATTAGGAGGGTGTCTTGATGGAAAAAAGGAATTTGATTCTGGCGTCTCTCGTGATTGCGGTTTTTTTGTCCGGCTTGTCCTCGGCTCTGGCTAGCCTGCCGCCGGCGCCCCTTCCCTCCGGCGGAAGCAGCTTCGATGCTGCAGTAGAGCTTTCGCCTGGCGCGTACGAGGGCGAGCTCGGCGTCGCGCTTCCTTCAGGGCCGAGCGTGCAGGACAGCACCCAGTACTTCTACGTCAAGGGCTTGAAGGCCGGCCAGGAGATTTCTGCTTCAGGGTCGCTCAAGGGAAAAACCAGTCTAGGCTCCAGCGTCACTTTCGGACTGTACGATGAAGACAGGAAGGAAGTCGACAAAAACGGCGTGGCAGCATACGACGCGCCAGCTTCAATCAATCTCGCAGGTCTAGCGAACTCTGAAAAGTATTACGTTACGGTGAAGGTCGACGGCCCCGCAACATCGTCGATAACACTCTCAGTTTCAGACAAGTACGACGCTGGCAGCAGCACAGATGCCGGCGGAGAATTCGAGTCTGCGATGGCGATAACACCCGGCAGATACACGGGATACCTTGCTGGGGGTAAGGGCTCGGACACTGTTGACACCTACCGGGTTTCAGCCAAGAAGGGTGTGGTACTGACGGTCGAAGCGAATCCTAAAAGCAACGCGCTTATGAAGGTTGCAGTATACGACCTGAACAAGCAGCTCATAGAAGAAAAGACCGCGTTGAATCCTGGCGCTGCGGTCAGGAATTCAGTCGGAATCACGAAAGACGAGGACATCTACGTCGCAGTAACCTGCGACGGAGGATGCAGCAATAGCGTGGTCGAGTACACGCTCAGCTTCCCCGGCTCCGGCGGCGGTGCCGGCACCGGCGGTCAAGGCGGAAGCCAAGAGCAATCCTGGTTTCCAAGCATAGACTGGAAGATGGCTGCGATAGCGGTGGCCGCATTCATTGCCGTCGTCATAATACTATCTATACTAATATACTTCCTGTTCCTAAGGAAGAAAAAATACGGCGAAATGCAGCCGGAATACTCGTCAGGAGGCGCTGGCGCAACCGAGAGCATAGTCGGATACAAGCACCCGTGCAGGTACTGCGACAAGATGATTCCCCCCAACTCCAACGTCTGCCCGCTCTGCGGCAAATCCAACCCGCTCGGCCCGCTCAGGTGCCCGAAATGCAAGAATCCCGTGCAGAAGGACTGGCAGAAGTGCCCAGGATGCGGCCTCTCGCTAACAATCGACTGCCCGAAGTGCGGCAAGAAGACGTTCTTCGGCGAGTACTGCGATAATTGCGGCGAAGAAATCAAGGTATTCTGCCCGTACTGCGATGCCAAGCAGCCGCCAGTAGGCGACAAGTGCGTTAGATGCGGGAAGAGTTTAAAATAATCAAAGAGGTTTAAAATGACACTGCAAGCTTTTACGGACAATTTTGCTGACAACAGCACTGACGCTGGATTCCAGTTCACGTTTTTCTGCGACAACTGCAGGGAAGGATACAAGACAAAGTTCATGGAGTCCAAGACTTACAGCAAAGGCAAGCTGCTGAAGGGCATAGGCGGGCTACTCAGCGCGGCAGCCCAGCTTACCGGCAAATACAGCCTCGGTTACGGCGTAGAGCGCGGCGCCGACGTGATAGGCGAGAGGTTCGAAGGACAGAGCCCGGACTGGCATAAGGAGCACGACGAATCTTTTGAGAAGTCGCAGAACGAGGCTAAAGGACACTTCCACCGCTGCCCGAAGTGCACCAAGTGGGTGTGCGAGAACTGCTGGAACGAGCAGGACGGACTCTGTGTCGAGGACGCTCCGAGAGAAGCTGTTGAAGTCGCCTCCGCGAGAGCCAAGAAGAAGGTGGCGGACATACAGGACAAGGCAGCCAACACGAAAGTCTTCACAGGCGAGATAGATTCAAAGCAGACACTCTGTCCAGGATGCGGAAAGCCCGCAGGCGAAGGAAAATTCTGCAACAACTGCGGAGCGCCTTTAGACCAGACGAAATGCCCGAAGTGCGGAGCCAAAAACCCCGCAGGCACGAGATTCTGCGGCGAATGCGGGAAAAAAATGTAGGATAAAAAGTATGGGGGTTATAATCCCCCCAGCCTTCATTTTTTGTTTTATTTCTTTTCGATTTCTTTTATCGCCTTGTAACTCTTCACCGCAGCCTCGACTGCGCGTTTCGCGTATTCGACGCGCTTGTGGGCTTCAAGCCTTGTCATTCCCGGTCCTGCGATTCCGAGTGCCACCGGCTTATCGTAATCAAGGGATAAGTCCACAATCTTTCTTGCGGCGTGCTGTATCACAATCTCGTCGTGCTCGGTCTGTCCTTCGATGACCGCTCCGAGCGTCACCACGACGTCGACGTCCTTCCTCTCCAACACCTTCTTCACCGCGAGGGGCATGTCAAATACTCCGGGGACTTTCGCTATAGTCGTCACGTTCACTCCCAGAAACTTGGCGTGCTCCTTCGCCAACTCCAACATCGCATAGGTTATGTCGTAGTTGAACTCCGATGCGACGATTCCCATGTTTATTGCCATCTCCTACATCACCTCTTTGTTGATTCTTAAGATTCTTAATTTACTTTTGCTTTATCGCTCTCGCGTCCTCGTAGCCCTGCCTTTGTCCAGTGCCGGCTTCGCGCTGGAGCTGCCTCGGATTGAACAAGAGTTTCACCGCGTTCAATGCATGCTCTCTAGCGCGCGTCTCTGCGAGCTTCGCGAGCTCCTTTTCCGTTTCAGCTTCGTCCTCGTGGACGAAGACTTCGATTATGTGAGTGTTCGTCAAAAGTTGCGCCTGGATTATTCCAAGGCTTGCTTCGTGCGCGCACGACCTGTCTATCGGTTTCGCTCCAGGCATTCCAAGTGCAATCACGAGCTCGCACTCCTTCTCTTCAATCAGCTTCTTGCATGCGACAGGCAGGTCCTTTATGCCAGGAACCGTGTACCTGACGATTTTCACGCCGCCGACGCTCTGCTTTATTTCGTCTATCGCGTCCCTTGCCATGTCGTACCTTGCGAACGAGGTGTCTGCTATCCCGATTCTCGTCATCTTTTGCCTCCGAGGTACGTCTTCTTGACTTCGTCGGTCTCCAGGAATACGAGGCCGTTCCTTACAGCGTACTCCCCTGCCTTCCCGGGGCTGAGCGACTTGTGCGTTTCCGAGTCCATCATCTCGCATATCACAGCCAAAGGCTTAAGCTTAGCCAATTCCATCAGCGCGACGGAGAGTTCAGTGTGTCCCTCCCTGTTCTCAAGACCCGACGAGATGAGAAGATGCACGTGGCCCGGAGTCCTGAAGTTCCTGCCGAAGTCCTCTGCGTTCGGCTTGTCAGCGAGCTTCGCAAACTCCCTTATGGTCAAGGCTCTGTCGACGTCAGTTATGCCCGTGAAAGTCTTCCTGTGGTTTATCGTAATCGAAAAGCTGCTCTTCTCGTCGTAGGGTATGTCGTCTGCCTTAAGGTGCGCTAAAACTGGGAAGCTTGCGGCAGCCTTCCTGTAGATGTCCGCCATGAAAGCGAGCTCCAGCCTCTCCGCGATACTCATCCCCATCGCAACGCAAATCAGTCCGCCCCCGTCCGTCCTCATCCTCGCGATGTGTTCCGGCGTAATCTTCTCTCCTGCGACGACCATGTCAGTCTCGTTCTCCCTGCCGCTTGCGTCGTGCATCAAGACGAATTTCCCTTCCTTCAAGGCCTTCGCAGCCTCGTCAATGTTGTTCATTTTCTCTTGTAGTTGAGGACGACCTGGTCGTCCAGTCTAATAATTTTCTTGAGCTTGAACTCGTTCTCCCTTTTGACTAGTCCCTCGGTTATGTGGACTCCTTCGCCGATGAACCTCGGCGCGACCGTGATGTTCATCTCGTCCACCAAGTCCTCCTCAATCATGCTCCTGTTCAAGTGTCCGCCGCCCTCCAGCATAAGTTTTTTCACTTTCATGGCCGC
>JAPKXP010000067.1 GCA_026394745.1 Candidatus Altarchaeota archaeon | reverse complement strand
CAGGCCTTTGACGAGCGAGAAGGTCTTATTCTCCTCCCTAACGCACGATATGCACAATCCTTCACAGCGTACGTTTTCACCCAGCAACTGCCCCGGGATTACCATGTCCCTGTCTCTTAATTCACTCATGTTTCACGACCTTTGTCTTAACTTCTCCGTGCGTCAGGGCATTCAGGCGGCCATAGAGGTCATCCTGCATCCCCGCCGGAATCTCTATCAAGAGCAATTGCTCTGTGCCCTGCCACTCCTCCCTGAGGATTTCGCCCATGTCTTTGAGTATGTGGTGCGTCTTCCCCGCATATTGGGCGGGAATCTTCGCCGCAACCTGGAGTTTCTCGAACTTTATCGGGATTAACGGCTTCAAGGCCTTCAAGACCTTCTCTATCTGCTCGTTTGCCGACTTTGATATCACGATTTCGACGCGGGCCTCATCCATCGCGGCCTCGATTCTCGCCAGCGGATGTGGCGTCTGCGTCTGCGGGTTTATCGCGTTCCTCGCTATCGTGTCCACTATCTGCTTGCGCCTTTCGTCGAGCATCTTCTTTTTTTGTTCTGTGGTGAGGTGCAGTTCGCCTTTTTGGAGTATCTCCGTTATTATGGCGTTGATGTCTGTGGTCTTGAATATCTTGTGCATGACCTCCTCGGATGCTTTGTCGCCTTCTTTCGCGTCCTTGAAGACGTGTTCCGCGGCCAGGACGTCGTCGAGTTTGACGTCGCCGCCTTCCCTGAAGGCGAGCGCATTGTCCGGGTCGACCAGTAGCTCGAAGGTTTCTCCGAAGGTCTTAAGCCTGACTGTTATGGCTTTTTCCAGACTGATCATTGCTTTGCCACCCCCACACAGAACATCGTATAGGTGATAGATGAGCGTGAATCTTATTCTTTGCTTGACTTCTCCTTGTGTTTGTCAAGCTCTTTGCCGAGGTGCTTTATGACGTCGCCGAGCTCCTCTTGCGTGACTTTGGCGTATTTTCCGCCTACGTCGATTGTTATGATGTCTAGGTCCTCCTTTTTTACCTTGCCTTCTGATACGAGGTTGAGGCTTAGGAGTGCTAGGTTGAGTGCGTCGCTTCTTGAGAGTCCTGGCTTGTATTTTTCCTCGAAGAACTTTTCGACGTCCTTCTTGCCCATGCCTATGGCTCCGGCGGTGTATTCGGTGAATGCGCCGCTCGGGTCGGTCTCGAAGAGGTGGGGCTGCTTGTTGACTCCTGCGATAAGGAGTGCTGTTCCGAATGGTCTTGCCCCGCCGTATTGGGTGTAGGCTTGTTTGGTGTCGCATATCTCCCTGGTTAGGGTTGATACGTTTATTGGTTCGTTGTAGATGAGCCTGTTTCGTTGTGCGCGCAGGCGGGCTTCTTCGACGAGCCTTCTTGCGTCGGCTACTAGCCCGGATGTTGCGACTGCTATGTGGTCGTCTACCTTGAATATCTTTTCTATGCTCCTCGGGACGATTAGTGTGCTTACGACGTTCTTGTCCACGGCCAGGAGTACTCCGTCCTTGTAGGTTATGCCGACTGCGGTCGTGCCTCTCTTGACTGCTTCCCTTGCGTATTCCACTTGGAATAGGCGGCCGTCTGGGCTGAAAACCGTTATCGCGCGGTCGTATGCCGCAGGTCCTTGGGGATACATTTTTCTTTAAATTGCTGTGTCTAAGATATGGAATTTGAGTTTAAAAACTCAGTCTCCGATGCTCCAGGCGAACTTTTCCTTAAGTAGGTTGTAGACGGTTTCTGGGGGTATTACGCCGTGTTCTGTGATTATCTTGCTGATGTATTCTTTGGTTGTTATGTCGAATGCAGGGTTGAATACTTTGACTCCCTTGAGGTCGGTTACTTCCGTGGGGTCTCGCTCTTCTATTTCTACTGTTTCGCCTATCATGCTTCCTGGGCTGAGTTTGATGCTTTCAGTGCATACTATGAATTCGATGCCGGCGTTTTTGGCTGCTAGGGCTACTTGGGAGGTTCCTATTTTGTTGATTACGTCGCCGTTGGCGTAGACTGTGTCTGCTCCTACGAATACTTTCTTCACGCCTTTGTGGGTCATGGTGTAGTAGGCTGCCGAGTCGACTATGAGGGTCACGTCTACTCCGGCGTCCGTGAGCTCTTTGACTGTGATGTGACCTTGCATGCGCGGGCGTGTTTCGCATGCGTATACTTTGAAGTTTTTGCCGTCTTTTTTGGCTTTGACCATTATGCTGGTGACTGTCTTGGAGTTGCAGATGGTGAGTAGCACGTCGCCGTCTTCAATCAGGTTTGCGCCTATTTCCGCTATCTTGTCTATGGAGCTTGAGAGTTCTTCTATGAAGTTGGATGTGTTGGCTATGAGGGTTGCTTTGGCGACTGATGGTTCGAGCGTGCTTGATTCTTCGGCAAGGTGTAGTATGTAGTTGACTGCGTTCGGGAGTGATACTGCGGTGGGTCTTGCGTCCTTGAGCTTGTCGGCTGCTTGCACCATTTCCTCGAATGATGCGCCTTCTTCTATGACGTGGAGCATGGCTTTCGAGGCTTCGACCGCTATCTTCAGGGCTCCTCGGACTTCCATTGTCCTGATTTTGGCTGCTGTTTCTTCGACGAGCTTCGTGTCCACCATGTTTAACTATTGCTTCGGACTTATTATATATTGGGTTTGAATGAAGACTGAATTCAACAGCGTTGACGTGCGAGTAGTCGCGGGGGAGCTTGATGTTTTGGCGTCTGGGGCGAGGTTTGACAAGGCTTACCAGATTGGCGGTAAGGAGCTTTTAGTCAGGCTTTTCAAGACGGGGGTTGGGCAGGTTGATTTGGTTGTGTCGCCGGGGTATCTTTTCGCTTCAAGGTATTCGCGCAGTACGCCGGAGAAGCCGTCGTCTTTCGCGATGCAGCTTCGTAAGGTTCTTGATGGGGGTTTCCTGCGGGGCGTGAGGCAGCGTGAGTTCGACCGCATCATCGAACTTGAGTTCGACGTCCATGGTAAGGTTTATTTTCTGGTGGCTGAGTTGTTCGGCACCGGGAACACTTTCCTTTTGGACGGGGGAAAGAAGATTCTCGGACTCTTGGAGTGGCAGAGGTGGAAGGACCGGGTTTTGGGCGTAGGCAAGGTTTACGAGTATCCGCCGAAGGTTGGGAGCCCGCTTGAGATGGACGAGCAGGAGTTTAGGAATGCTTTAGCCGGAGGGAAGAGTGTCGCTGCTGCCATCGCTTCTGGAACAGGTTTGGGCGGATTCTATGCTGAGGAGGTTTGTTTGAGGGCCGGCGTCGACAGGAAGAGGAAGTGCGGTGAATTGTCTGAGGGAGAGGTGTCGGCGCTTTGGAGCGCTTTCAGGAGCGTGCTTGAAGCGGTGGAGAAGGACAGGAAGCCGGTCGTGGCGGTGGAGAACGGCGTGGCGGTGGACGTTGCGCCCATTGAGGGTCGGAAGTTTTCCGGGATGGAATTAAAGTTTTTCGAGTCGTTCAACCAGGCTGCCGACGAGTACTTCAGCAGGATGGAGGAGTCTTCCGGGAAGGCGGCAGCCGAAAGGAATCTCGGGAAAAAGAAGGAGAAGCTGGATGCGATGCTGAAGCAGCAGCAGGATGCGCTCAAAAAAATGAGGGAAGACGCCGAGATTGAACGGAAGAAGGGCGACGCAATCTACGCAAGGTACGCCGAGGTAGAGGAGATTGTGAATTACATAAAGCAGCAGCGCGCAAGGAAGGTTCCTGACGGCGAGATTCTGGAGCAGCTGAAGGGCAGGGGCATCGTGAAGAAGCTGGACAAGTACGAGCTGACGCTTGATATTTAGACGTCGAGTACGAACTGGCTGGCGGAGCTGGTGTTGTATTGGTTAAGCCACGGCGAATACGTCTTAACGTATAGTTTGTTTTCGATGGGCGAGAATTCTAGAATCCTTAGCCATCCGTCGCCGCCGTTCGAGTAATCCTGGTAGTCGGCGAGCATCTGGCGGACCGTCCTGCCGTTGACTGTGTCGTTACGCCTGGCTTCGCCGTGGTCGTGGCCGTTCAAGACAAGGAATACGTTCGTGTTCGGCGCTATCAGGTCGTCCCATAGGTATTCCATGCTGCCGCCACTGACGCTGCAGCCGTGAGCCTCCCTCGACCCTAATT
>JAPKXP010000207.1 GCA_026394745.1 Candidatus Altarchaeota archaeon | reverse complement strand
GCGATGACAGAGACGCTCGGCTGCCCCAACGCTATCTCCGTCCCGGCCCCGTTTGTGAACGCCGCTGAGAAGCCATCGCTTGTGAACGTGACGCTGGCCAACTGCGGCTTAATCTTCGCAAAGCCCGTTGACGTCAATGTGGTCCCGCCCATGTTGAAAATACCGAGCTGCCACATAACAATACCGACGATCATGACGACCAAGATCGCCCATCCGTAAGTCATCAGGTACTCCATAGCACCCTGACCGCGCGTTTTTTGCATCCTATGGTTTAGAAATTAGAGCTCACGTATATAAACATCCCGGGACAATATTTATTCTGACATGGTGGTCGGGAAAAAGTTCGATTTTGTTGTTAAGAACGCGCGGGTTTCTTCGGTAGTCTGCGATATCGGGATAGACGACGGCGTCATATCCAAGGTCGGCTCCGGTTTGTCCGGGAGTAAGGATGTTGACGCGAAGGGCATGCTTGTTTCCCCGGGTTTCGTGAACATACACACCCACTTGGACAAAGCGGATTTGCTGTCGCAGATGAAGCCGGGAGACTTCGGGAAGACGCTGGAGGAGAACCGCGAGCTTCTGAAGAAGTTCAAGCGCGAGTATACTGTAGAGAACGTGAAGGAGCGCGCTGGAAGGGTCGTGCGAGAGTTTGTATCCCAGGGCGTGACCGCAATCAGGACGCAGGTGGACGTTGACGCGACAGGCGGCTTGACGCCGCTTAAGGCGCTTCTTGAGCTGAAGAAGGAGCTCTCAGGCTTCGTCACGCTACAAATCTGTGCTTTCCCGCAGCAGGGCGTAGTAAACAAAGACTCGAGAGCGCTCGTTGAGGAGGCGCTGAAGTCCGGCGCGGACATGCTCGGCGGACTGCCGCTCGTGGAGAAGACGAGGGACGAGCAGGAGGAGCACATCGACATACTATTCAGCATCGCAAGGAAGTACAACAAGGACCTTGAGGTGCAGGTGGACGAAATCAACAACCCGCAGGACTTCATGCTGCCGATTCTCGCCGAGAAGACGATTGAGAACAAATGGCAGGGAAGGGTCTCCGCAACGCACTGCATATCCTTGTCGGCGATAGAAGACAAGATTGCGCTGGAGGCGATAAGGCTTGTGAAGGAGGCGAGGATGAACGTGATAGTGACTCCAAGCGCCAACCTGATAACCAGATTCAACATCCCGGATGACGTGCACTCAAGGCCCAACAACAGCATAACGAGGGTGAAGGAGCTGCTCGAAGCCGGAGTGAACGTCGCAATGGGAACAGACAACATAAGAGACATCTTCTACCCGCTGGGCGACTGCAGCATGCTTCGTGAGATGCACGTTCTGGCTGCTGCGACGAGGATGACCAGGGCGAGCGACCCTGAGACGCTGTTCAGGATGGCGACAGTTAACGGGGCTGGAATAATGGGATTGAAATACGGCGTAAAGGAAGGGTGCGCGGCAGACTTAGTAGTGATGAATCATGCGAACGAGAGGGACACGATAAACGGCTTCCCGCACGTAAGGTGCGTAATCAAAGGAGGCAGGATAGTCGCTGAAAACGCGCTCTCAAACAAAAGTTATGGTGGTAAAGTTGATTAGCGAGAAAGAAATTGACGAACTGGTGAAAGACAGCATAGACATGCACTTCCACGTGGGGCCGGACATACTCCCTAGGAAGTACACGGTAGAGGAACTGATTAAAGCCGAAAAAGGGAATATCAAGGGTGTCGCCCTGAAAGCGCA
>JAPKXP010000149.1 GCA_026394745.1 Candidatus Altarchaeota archaeon | reverse complement strand
CAAGGCCTCGATGTTGCCCAACGCCTTCACCAAGAGTATAAGGTCCCTGCGCCTTGCGAGAATGTCGAAACTGCTCCTTGAGCCGCGACAGTCCACGAACTGGAAGCCTGCATCAGACAGCACCTTGATGAGGCGGTCGATCAAATCCGACTTCATATTCACTTGATGAACTTTTCGTGCAACGCCTTTACGACGTTGCCGACATCAGATTCATTGACTATGAAGGATATGTTCACCTCGGACGACCCCTGCGCAATCATTATTATATTCGCACCGGCCTCGGACACGGTCGAAAACACCCTGGACGCTATCCCCTTAGCGCCCTGCATGCCAGCCCCTACGACAGTTATTATGGCTATGTCCCGGACTAGGTCAAGCTGCTCCACGATGTTGCTCTCCTCAAACTCTTCCTTAAGCAGGGTCATCGACTTCTCGACGTCCGATTCGCCGACTACAAAGGACAGGTTCGATTCCGAGGAGCCGGAAATCATGACTATGTTTATGTTAGCCCCGCCTATGCGCGAGAAAAGCCTGCCTGCGATGTTCGGCGTCTCCATCAGGCCTACGCCGCTTAGGTTTATTATCACGACCTTCTTTGCTATGGCAACAGCCTTTATGACGCTCTCCGCCGTCTCCTGTTTCTTCACGACAAGCGTGCCCGGAGAATTCGGGTTGAACGTGTTGAGCACCCTCACAGGAATGTTCGATACCATGGCAGGCTCGATCATCTTGCTGTGTATGATCTTCGCGCCGAAGTACGCTAAGTCCATCGCCTCCATGTAGGATAACGAGGGTATGAGCTTCGCGTCCTTCACAATCTTTGGGTCTGTGCTGAATATGCCGTCCACGTCAGTCCAAATCTGAACCTCCTCGACTTTAAGATGCCTTCCTATAAGCGATGCAGTGTAGTCTGAACCGCCCCTCCCGAGAGTCGTAATCCTCGCGTTCTCGTCAGCGCCGATGAACCCCGTAACAACAGGAGTGATTTTCTTGCTCAAGTACGGGTCCAGCTTCTCCTTCACGGTCTTCTTCATCAAGTCGTTTCTGGGCCTCGCCCTGCCGAAACACGAGTCAGTTACAATTCCGGCCTCAAACCCGGTCAGTGCGACGCTCTCGACGCCAAGCGACGTTAACGCCGCAGCGACTATTGGAGCTGAAAGCCTCTCTCCAAACGACATGATATAATCTAAAGACTTGGGTGAAAGGTCCTCAAGGTACCCTACCCCAAGCAAAGCCACCTTCAGCTGCTCAATCGTCTCCAACGTCTTGCCTAAAACAGTACTGCGCTCCTTCAAGTCGGAGACCGCAGTCATTATGGCAGTCTGGTGGTGGACCCTAAGCTCCCTGCAGAAGTTGTCGACCTCGCGCTCCACAACATTGTTCGGCAGGTCGACCACACGCTTGGAGACGTCTATTAGCTTGTCTGTGATGCCGGACATCGCCGAGACGACTACAATCGCCTGGCGCTTCTCGCGCTTCACAAGCTCTGCGGTCTCCCTTATCATCTCCCCACTTCCGACGGAAGTGCCACCGAACTTCATTACAATCATTTTTCTTGTGTCGGATAATCCTTATTATAAGGTAAAATCCACTTAAAAAACGGTTTCAATCGGACTTGAGGCGTATCTTGAGTACCGACAGAGGATACTCGAAAACCACCTTCATGCTCGCCTTAGACTTGCCTTTCCTCCGGTTGACAAACACTATCGGCGACTCCACGATGGAGAAACCCTTCCGCGTGATTTTGTAAAGTAGTTCAGGGCCTATGCTGTAACCCCACGATACTATGTGATCCAAGTCTATGGACTCGAGAACCTTCCGCCGGTAGCACTTGAAGCCGCCGCTGGTGTCCCTGACGTTAAGCCCGAGGACGAGACGATTGTAGAAATTGGATATCCTGCTGAGCATCATGTGAACCGGCTTACAACCCACATACGTTCCGCCGGGAACGTACCTTGAGCCTACGACGACGTCGTACTTTTCAGCCAGCTTCAGTAATTTAGGTATTTCCTTCGGGTCGTGGCTGAAGTCGGCGTCCATCTCGATTACGCAGTCGAATCCAAGCTCCAAGGCGCGCTTGAATCCGGCTATTCCAGCAGAAGCCCTGCCCCGAACTCCCGTACGGTGCATGACATCCACCCGGCTGGGATATTCTAAAGCAAGCTGGTCGGCAATCCTTCCAGTCCCGTCCGGACTATCGTCATCGACGACTATGACGCTCACGTTTTCGCCCTGGGAGAGAACCGACTGGACTATCTCGGCTATGTTCTCTTTCTCGTTGTAGGTTGGCAGCATTATGATCGCGTTCATTACGGCTCCATCGCACCGGTCAATCAGGCTTAGGCTTGGGTTTCTTCGATATGTAGAAGGTGCCCACCGCCTTGGCTATGAGGCGTCCTTCACATGTTAC
>JAPKXP010000114.1 GCA_026394745.1 Candidatus Altarchaeota archaeon | reverse complement strand
ACTAGTATGCTTGCGGTTGCTACTGCGTCTGCTTCTTCAGCGTACACACCAGCAATCTCGATGTCGTCTACGATACCGTTGGCCATCTTGCTGACTTGCGTCTGCACGACGGTTCCGTCTGGCTTTTCAACGTCCAAGAGTATACCTGCGACTGTGTACTCTGCTGAGTAGATCAGGTGGTCGATCTTGAACTTGTAGTTGTTGTATTCAGCGGTGTATCCTTCACTGCTGATGTCGTCCAAGATTTTCCCTTTCGCCAGGTATATCTTCTTCAAGCCGTCAACATCCTTAGTGTAGTACTCTTCACCGAACAAGAGGAACTTTCCTCTCCATTCGAAGTCGATCTGGTCGTCTGAGGCACTACCACCGTCGATGGTGTTCATCGGGATGTCCCCTGTCTGAAGGATGTATTGGATTGCTCCGCTCTCAACCTTCATTGCTAGGGCTTCTGCCTCGTCTGTGCTTAAGCCGTCTTCGTAGTACTTGATCTTGGTGTAGTCGATCCAGATCTTCTCCTCGAACTTGTGCGAGGGGTTCTCGAGTTGGCTCAAACATAGTGTTTGGCAGAACAGGCAGTGTACGTTGTTGTACGTAGCTTCCTTCAGTATGGCTGCTTCAGTTCTTGTCTGCTGGTCGCAGGCAATGTTGTACGTCACAAACGAACCTTTTGAGTAGGTTGTCTGCGTGTTCTTGAAGATTAGCCCCTGGTTGTCGTCGTAGAAGTCTGCTTTGTTGTCGCTGTTCGTGTCTATCTTTATGTCACCGTCAAAGTCTGAGCGGTTCATTGGGGATGCTTGTTCGTACTTTCCTGAAGCACCTCTTGCAGACACGCCTAGAACAACCTTTCCACTGGCTGTTGCTTCTCCTCCTGTAGCTGTCGTACTCGTGTACGCCAGATTTCCGATTACTGCCGCAATGTTTCCTGCTGCGACAGAGTCTGACGCAAGGCCTTTGCTTCCGACGACGACCTGGACTATAGGGTTATAGCCCGCGTCGTAGAAGAAGTCCTTCGTCAATCCGGTAGCGTCCATTCCAGCACTTACTGCGCCTGATAATGCTGCGCCCAGCATTACGGCACCGGCTGCTATGGAGCCAATCCGTTTCAACGTTTTCATTTTTTTTGTCTTCCTCCTTTTTATTGTCTTATTTTATAGCACATAGAGTTAGCTGATTGGCTAAGTTTTGTGCTCATACAAATTACATCTTCTTCTATTTATATTTTCGAGTGAACAATTCAGGCATTATTTTATTTATACCGTAAAAAAAGTCCGTTACAGCTCTTTTTATCATAAAAACGTTCGAATGAACCTTTTTCACTCTAAAGACCATTTTTGAAGCTTCAACCACTTAATACGTCCTTGTGATGTCGTTTCTAGTATATTACGCTTCTCCAACCTCTTTATTATGTCTGAAAGGCTGGATTTAGGTATTCCCGTGGTTTTGTGAACGTACGCCTGAGTCAACTCCTCATCGTCCGAAGACTCTAAAATCTTGACTACATTCAATTCTTTCTCGTCAAGCATCTTTAATACGGAATCCTTGACAATTCTCTTACCCCTCCTTTTGGCTGCTCCGCCCTCTATGTCATACGAAAGCGAGTCCCCGCCCCCGACTATAGTAGGCCCTTTAACTATCTCCCCAGGCTTTTCGACACTGACTGTTATCGCATCGTCCTTCTTCTCTTTAATCTCCTTTTTGAATAGTTCCATCCTCCAGGCAAGGTAGATTATTCCTGACAGGAAAACGATGGACGCAAGGGCGACTAGTACGGTGTTTATGGTCATGAATCCCTTCATAAAGCCCATTGTGGAGTTGTTGCCGTTGCCTGAACTTTGGTTTCCTGGCGTGGTGCTTCCTGAATACTCGTAGGTGAAATTTAAGTCAAGTGAATCCTCCTGGGGGAAAATCCATACGGCGTACTTGTCGTGGCTCCGTAGAAGCTTGTCAGGCTTCAGATTCAGGAAGCTTGAGCCTATTGGCATGTTCACCCTGACTATTGTCATCCTAGGGCTCGCTAGCGTGCTGTAGCTTATGGTCCAGTTCACGCCCTCCTTCTTGGTTAGCTGTGGTGTGCCGTACTTCACCCATATGGTCTTGTTCTCGCCGGCATCCAGCGGCTCAAAAGTCATGTTAAGCGTCTTGTAGGCTCCGTCTCCCGTGATTTCGTACTTTACCCTGCCTAGTTCGTCTGCGACGGTCAAATCCTTCACGTACGCGGGTATCGTGATCTGGGAGTTTGAGAATCCACCTTCGACGATTATCTTTTCCTCTGCGAGAATGTATCCGTCGCCGCCTACCCAGAGGTTTATGTCCGTTATCGTGTATGCTGACGTGAGTGATGCAATTAGCGTCAGGATTATAGCGGCATAGAATCTCTTCATCTTAAACTACTATTCAACTTAGTCTATATTATCCTTTTCCCCGAGCATCTTGTCGTAAAGAAGCCTTCTCTCGGGGTCTTTGAGCATAGTCATTATCTTGTTTGAGTATACCTGGGCTAGCGCGCTGACGTCCGACACTAGCGCGTGCATCTGCTCATAGTCGAGGCGAACCTCGTCTGGGTTGGTTATCTCTATTGCGGTGGGCCCGTACCTCATGACGACGTTCACGAAGCTTGGGAAGTTGTCTGCCACGATTTTGACTTCTGCAACGCCGGAGAAATAGCCCTTATCCTTCTTCTTGTCGGTCTCGTACTTCTGCAGGTCGAACATCCTGACTTCGAGGACGCTTGCTTTAGGCTCCTTCAGGAGGTTTTCTTTGACGGTCTTTTCCAGGGCTTTTTTTGCCATGTTCTTGTCGTTTCCCTGGACTTCTATGAACATCTTGGCGAGGATTCCTCCCTCAGACAGCTTCTCCTCGACGTCCACTTCCTCGTTGTACTTCTTCTCGTGCAGCGGCTTGTCGATCATAGGAATAATATAAGCTGGAGGCCTTTAAAAGCAGTCTTTTTTCGTGGCGGATGATTTAAGGTTTGGAATCAATATCTTTACTGTGGATGAGCAGACTGAGAAGGAGCTTGCCGGGCTTTTGGAGCGCATAATCAAGCGTTACACCCTCCTTGAGGAGAAGACTGCCTCCTGTAGGGAGGATTTTAAGGCTTTGAACAAGGACATGCGGGATGCTGCTATAATACTCCGGGACAAGCAGTCCTGGAGGATTGAGGAGTTGAACCGCGAGATAAGCAAGTTCGCGGACAAAATGGAGTCTAGGCAGGAATGAAGCCGATTGCGGATATACAGTTCAGGTGGTTTGATGATTCGTCTCTTCTGACTGACGACCCGAGGGAGGCGCTTGAGGTGTTCTTGGGTTCCATTGGCGTAACGTCGGACGTCGCATTAGACCTGTTTGAGGTGCTGCTTATCTCACGGCACCATGACCTTGCGTTATCCACCCGTGAGATAAAGGCTAATATCGTCGAACTCCGTAAGAGGCGGAGGGTAAGGGAGTTGGAGAAGGGTTTGACTGACAGGAACATTCAGGTCTGGCTATCCTATTTCAACAGGATTGGTCTCATCGACTCGCTGGGCGGGAAGCACAGGTTCACCGGAAACAAGAAGCCGTCTAGGGCTTTTAGGGAGGAGACTATGCCGCTGGTCGAGGAGTGCCTTAAGTTTTCTGAGCGGGCTTTGCTGAAGGTCGAGGAGTATTATAAGATAAAATGAACTGCAGTTTATGCTCCAGAAGAAGCGTCGTAGAGCTGAATTACTACGGCCAACGGTTGTGCAGGAAGCACTTTAACGGATTGTTCGAGAGGAGAGTGCGTAAGACTATACGCACAAGCAGGATGTTCCACTCCACCGACAGGATTGTGGTGGGCCTCTCCGGCGGAAAGGATTCTGCGGTCATGTTGCACATCCTAAACGATTTGTTCGGGAAAAATCCGCGAATGGAGCTTATTCCAGTCACAATCGACGAGGGCATCGAAGCCGTCAAAGGGCGTCTCAAGCAGACTAAGGCTTTATGCAAGATGATTGGGTTGGAGCAGAGGGTATACTCGCTGAAGGATGCCGTCGGGTTCACTGTGGACGAGGCGATGGGCAGGATGAAGGACGGAGCAGGCGCATGCACCTACTGCGGCGTCCTCCGTCGGCGCGTGCTCAACGACGTCGCCAGGGGCCTTTCGGCTGACAAGGTTGCTATAGGCCATAATCTCGACGATGAAATCCAGTCTGCTTTCATGAATTTCGTGCGCGGCGACCTGGACAGGATTGCTAGGCTCGGGCCGATTGTGGGCGTCATGAGGAATGAGCGGCTTGTTTCCAGAGTAAAGCCGCTTCGGGACGTCTTGGAGAGTGAGGTTCTGCTTTACGCGAAGTTGAACGACATACCGTTTTCTTCGTTCAAGTGCCCTTACGCAGGCGACTCCTTCAGGACTACTGTAAAGCGCATTTTGAACGAGCTTGATGTAAGGCATCCTGGGAGCAAGTTCCAGATGTTGCAGAGCACCGACCAGCTTGTTTCCTTGATGAAGGAGAGGGTTCTTGCGAAGGGCGATACGATAAGGTCTTGTCTAGTTTGCGGCGAGCCGACGTCGCAGGAGAAGTGCAAGACTTGCATTATCCTCGAGAAAGTTAGGGTCTAGTGGACTTTCTTAACGAGATTCATCATCTCCTCATACTTGAGCGGTATGCTGAGGTCTGCTGGGTGCGGCGGCACCTTGTGGACTAGGCGTATTGCAGAAAGTTTTCCCCGTCCTGTGAGCGGTCCTGCCATGCCTCCGACCTCGACGGCGCTTCTGTGGCCTAAGGCAGAGACTAGTCTATTGAACCTTTCCATTGTCGCGTTGTCGAAGTCGAAGACTGCGGCTTCCATGAAGCCTAGCAGATGGGGGTTGTCTGGTATGACCTTTTGGTTTACCATGATGTGTATGTTGCCGAACCTCATGTAATTCCTTTCGAACTCGTCGAATTCTGTTATCGAGTATCCTGCGTTCATGATGTCTTGCTTGAACCTCTTTAGGGCGTCTGGGTTTGCGAAGGCTCTGTTCCTTATGCCTTCGACGTCCAGGTATGTTACGAGGCTGTATTTTGCATTACCGTTTTCGTCGAGCATCTCGTTGATGTGTATCTCGGATGAGGAGTCCTTTCTGGTGAATACGCTGTGACCGTACTTGTAGGCTGCCGTCGGCAGAAGGCCCAAGTTGAATAGCAGGGAGTTGCTGACTCCTGGCGTGAGGGGTATTGCCGCCGTGGCGTGTGCGCCTGAGAACGTGTCGAGCTTGCTTGTCATGTCGTCATAGAGTTTCCTGTTTTCAGGCGATATCTCCAGGATTTTCGGCGTCGGGACTTCAATCGCTCCGCTTGGCGGGAATTTCAGGTCGAACTGAACGAATTCTCCACCCTTGGCTCTCTTTTGCATGAAGTATACTACTCAAAAGAAGATTATAAAGATTCTAGTTCTCTCAATATTTTTTCGGCGTTCTTTGCTCCTAGTATGTCTTGTAGTTTTTTTGGGTCTGCGTTCTTGATTTCCGAAAGGGTCTTTATGCCTGTGGCGTATAGTTTCCTGGCTCTAGCGCGTCCTATGCATTTGATTGAAACCAGCGGCAGGAGCTCGCTTTTGACTCCGTACTTTATCCTGGTTTCGAGTTTCTTGAGTTCCAGCTGGCTCTTCCTTAATCTTAGTATCCTCGCTAGTTCGGCCGCCGAGTACGCGAGCCACTCCATGTTCTGGAGGCGCTGGTAGAGTTGTCCTGGAGCTACGTCGTATTTTTCGAGCACTTCGTCCTCTCCTTTCTCGTTTATCCAGTCTTCGAACATCTGCGCGGTCTTGTATCTGTTCAGGAACTGGAAGTCGAGTTCGAATCCTCCGAGGTCTCGCAGCAGCTTGTCTTCCATGCTGTAGGCGTGCTCCCAAATCTTCGCCTCCTCGCTCGCTTTGACTCGAAGGTGGGTTATCTCCACTGAATCGCACAACACCTCAAGCATGGCTATGGAGTCGTACTTGCCCTCTTTTTCCGACTTAGTGAACAGTTCGATGTAGTTGTGTCCGGTCAGCGGGTCGATGTACAGCTCTGATATCCTTGAGCCTATCTCTGTCGCCAGTAGGAATCGGCCTTCGGATTTTATGAACGTCCATTCCACCAGCTGCTCGAGCACCTCATCCACGACGGATTCGAGCTCCTTGGAGGTGCCGTACTGGAAGCCGAAGAACGTCGTCCTAATGAACTCGAGAAGCGCCTCCCTTGTCTTCGTGAATCCTGAGGCCACTGAGGCGAGCGTGTGGAACCTTAGGACCGGCATCACTCCAAGCTGCGAGTGTATGTCCTCCACCTCGCCGTTGATGTAATGCTCCTCGATGTAGTCAGCCTCGCTCTCGTTCCTCGCCAGCGTTATCGCAACTCCCGCGTCGTCGTATTTCGGCCTCCCAGCCCTGCCCGCCATCTGCTTGTACTCCAGCACAGGGATGTATGTCATGCCGTCGTCCGTGTACCTTTTCACGTCCCTCAGGACGACAGTCCTTGAAGGGAGGTTGACTCCGGCTGCAAGGGTTGGAGTCGCCACGATGACTCTAACCAAGCCGTCCTTGAACGAGTCTTCCACCAGAACCCTCTGCTCGTTCACAAGGCCTGCATGGTGGAAGGCGACACCCTTCTTTACGCACTCCGCCAGGCGATGGCACTGTTTCGTCGGATGGCTTAATGCGTCAGCCACCTTGTCCGAAACTTCGGAAAGCTTCTCCTCGTCGACTTCAAGCTTCAGGTCGAGGCCGAGCTTCTCGGCCACGGCCTCGCAGCTCCTACGGGAGTTCACGAAGACCATCACCTGCCCTTCCTTGAGAGCGCCCTTCACGACGTCCTCTATCGAATCCTCGCCCTTGACTGCGATAAGCTCCTTCAGCTTGACAGGCCGCCACTCTGACGAAACAAGCTTTCCGTTAAGCCACTCTGCAAGCTCTTCGGCGTTGCCTATGGTTGCGCTAAGGCCCAGCACCTTGACATCCGGGTACGCGTGAATGAACTTGGACACGAGAATCTCGTAAACAGGCCCCCTGTCTGACGCGATGAGGTGTATCTCGTCCAGCACCAGAAGTCCGGTTCCGGAAAACCAGTCCGCCCTGCTCCTAAGTATCGAGTCGCACTTTTCGGCAGTCGCGACCAGTATGTCGAACCTCGGCCTGCTCTTGTACCTGCTGGAGTCCAAGTCCCCAACCTCCATCCTCACGATGTAGTCGAGCTTCTCGTACTTCCTGAAGTCCCGGAACTTCTCGTAAGCCAGGGCGCGCAATGGCACGACGTAGACTACCTTCCTTCCTGCCTCAAGAGCCTTCGCCATCGCAAGCTCCGCCGCGAAAGTCTTGCCTGAGGCGGTGGGCGTGCACAAAATCATGTTGCAGCGCTCAAGAAGACCCCCCTTGACGGCATCCTCCTGCGGCGGATAAAGCGCGCTGACTCCGGACTCCTCAAAAAGATTCTTGAACTTCTCCCCAATACCCAGTTCCCTGACCAGCATCCTAGAGTAAACATTATCCTGCAGGAATAATTAACGAAGAGAGAGTGCGTCGGATTAGTATTGCCCTATCCTAAGACAATCTCCTCGAGTGTTTTCCTTTCAGAAGTCCTCTTCATGTTGACAGGCCTACCCAACGCTATCACCGCCATGAGCTCGTGCTTCACGCCAAGCTCTTTCTCCACTGCTTCACGCTGGTTGATTATCTCGCCAAGCCATACTCCGCCGAGGCCGAGCGCGTGCGCCGCAAGCAGCATGTTTTGCATGCACGCGCCGACCGCCTGCAAGTCCTTCGTCCTGTTGTAGCAGGATTTCTCGTCCAGGAATACTGCGATGCAGACTCTGGCATTACGCACCGTCGCCCCGTACTTGGTGTGCCT
>JAPKXP010000113.1 GCA_026394745.1 Candidatus Altarchaeota archaeon | reverse complement strand
GTCCTGGTTGAGTTCCTCTACCTGAAGGTGCCATTGAACGTCGGCCCGATGCTGCTTCTGTCGGTCATGCTTCCGGTGATAGGCCTCCAGTTCATAATCTTCGGGTTCATAGTGGAGATACAGATTAGGACTTACTACAGCAGCGGGGTCGAGACGGACTACACCGTCAGGGAGACCATAAACTAGAGTCCTGATTTTTTCTTTTGGAGAATGTGCGGGATTTGCGGTTTCACGGGAGACGGAGACGAAGGAGTCCTCAGGCGCATGACTGATGTGTTAGAGCATCGCGGGCCTGATGATAAGGGATATTATTCCGGCGGTGGCGTCAGCCTGGGGCACCGGAGGCTCAGCATAATAGACTTGAGCGAGAAGGGCAGGCAGCCGATGTCTAACGAGGACGAGACTGTGTGGGTTGTCTACAACGGCGAGGTGTACAACTTCCAGGAGCTGAAAAAGGGCCTGGAGCAGAGGGGGCATAAGTTCAAGTCCCACACCGACACCGAGGTTCTCGTCCACCTCTACGAGGAGAAGGGCGACGCGCTGGTTGACGAGCTGCGCGGGATGTTCGCCTTCGCAATCTGGGATGTGAAGCGGAAAAAGATTTTGCTTGCCAGAGACAGGATCGGAAAGAAACCATTGTATTACACGGTAGTCAACAATCAAATCGTTTTCGCGAGCGAGATAAAGAGCGTGATACAACACCCTAACGTGGAAAGGAAGGTTAACAAAAACGCGCTGCACAACTTCATGTCGCTCAGGTTCGTGCCCGGCCCGGAGACGATGTTTGAGGGCATCTACAGGCTGCAGCCGGGACACGTCCTGACTTTTTCGAACGGCAGGGCGGAGACGAAAGAGTACTGGAACGTACAACTTAAGCCAATAGAAAAAAGCGAAAGCTACTTCGTGAATGAACTGTACAGGCTGACTGAAGAATCGGTCAGGATAAGGCTGATGAGCGACGTGCCTCTCGGCGTGTTCCTCAGCGGCGGCGTAGACAGCAGCTTCGTAACCGCGCTCATGAGCAATATGGTGAAAGAGCCGGTGAAGACTTTCTCCGTAGGCTTCGGCGGGGCGCACGACGAGAGAGGCAAGGCGAGGGAGGTCGCCGAACACTACGGCACAGACCACAAAGAGGTGGTCGTGGACTTGAAGAGCATGAACGTCCTGCCTGAGATAACATGGCATTCGGACGAACCGGTCGGCGACACCGCCAACATCCCGATCTATTACGTCTCAAAGCTTGCGAGAGACAACAACGTCCCGGTCATATTGTGCGGCGACGGCCCTGACGAGCTTTACGCAGGATACGAGCACGTTAAGCTGATGAGGATGCTCGGCTGCTACAGGAGCATAGTGCCTAAAGCTTTGAACGGTCTCGTGTTCAGCGCGGTGAGGGCGACGCCGAAGCCTGTGTTGAACAACATGTTCAGGTACGCCGGACAACTGGGTGAAGAAGGCTTGAAGAGGTTTAAGGACGTTATTGACACAGTAGACGACTGCGAGAGGTACATGAAGCTCGTTTCAGTCGTTACGGAGAATGAGAAGGAATCACTATACACGAGCGAAGTCAAGGAGAAAAGCAAACTGGTTTCCTGGGCGAAGGAAAACTACTTCAACAAGGGGACCATCATGGACCAGATGCTGCTCTTCGACATCAAGGCGACTCTGCCTGACGACTTCCTGATGAAGGCTGACAAGATGACGATGGCCCACTCAATCGAATGCAGGGAGCCGCACCTGGACCAGAGGATTGTAGAGCTTACGACGCGGATGCCGGACAATCTGAAGCTGCACATGCTGAAAGACAAGTACGTATTCAGGAAGGCGGCGAGGAAGATTCTCCCGAAGAACATCGCAGAGCGAAAGAAGCAGAGGTTCTTCGTTCCGATAGACGAGTGGTTTTCAGGAGAGAACAAAGGCATTATCGAGGGGATACTCTACAAGAGCAGGTTATTCCGCAGGGACTACGTGAAGAAGGCGCTAGAAGGCTACGAGAGTTCCAGGCTGTACTACATGAGGCAGCTTTGGAACATGACAGCCTTCGAAGTCTGGAACAGAATCTACATCGAGTCTGAAGACGTATTTAGGCCGAAACTAGACATAGACTACTTGACCCAAGGATGATTGCATTCATTACACCCTTCTCGGAGGCGGGGGCGAGCACGAGCAGGCTCATTCACCTTTCAGAATACGTCGAAGGCAGGAAGCTTATTCTGCCGAAGAGCGACAAGTACGGCACCTCAGAGGAGAGAGACTGGTTTTATTTTCCCATAAACCAGAAATCCTTCCTTCTGCTGCCAGAATGGTGGGTTAAGTGTGTCGTCACCCTGTTCCGGTGGAAACCCATCGCAGTAGTATTTCTGAAACCGCACTTGTTCACGCTACCGCCTGCCCTAGCGTACCATCTGATAACCGGAAGGCCGATAGTCTTCGACTGCGACGAGTGGGACCCAGCAACACTGGAGGACAACGACGAGCCGGTATGGAAGATACTGTTGACTACGTTCCTCGCCCAAGTCGCCTTCAGAACATCCTCGCTTATAGTCTACGGCAACCACCTGACTAGAGACGAGAAGATACCGAAGGGATTACACGGTAAAACACTTTACATACCTAATGGCGCTGACACTTCGGTTTTCAAGCCCGCTGGAGACAGACACCATGGTTTCAGGGTGATGTATGTCGGCATGCTATTCAAGATAAAACACATACTGCCTCTTGTTGAAACAGCAGATAAGATGCGCAATTCAGTCAAAGATTTTGTTTTCATCGTTGTAGGTGGTGGAGACAAACTTGAGGAGCTGAAGAGCATAGTCAACAAAAGAGGGCTGAGGGAATTTTTCGCTTTTGAGGGTATGGTAAAGCATGATTCCCTGCCAGAGCTGATAAAGACTGCAGATGTTTTGGTTGCACCATTCGAGGACTTGCCCGGCATACGATACCAAAGCAACGTAAAGGTTTTCGAGTACATGGCATCAGGCAAACCGATTGTTGCCTCCAGGGTCGGTGAACTGGACCGCGTTCTGAACAACGGGGAACTTGGTCTTCTGACAAAGCCAGGGGACCCGAATTCCATTGCAGAGGCGATACTGTGGGTTTACCGGAACCGGGCTGCCGCCGGGGAAATGGGTGCGAAAGCAAGGGAAAAAGCAGAGGAGGAGTACGACTGGAAGATTTTAATCAAAAAACTTAGAGAACATATGAAAAAGCTGTGAGTAAGCAGTCATTTATTTAGGGTAAAAAAGTAATTTGTTAGGATGAGGAGTTAGATATGCGGGTTTGTATGTTTGCAATGTTGCTCCCAGTTCATGTATGGGGCGGTATGGAGGTTCATTCCTTTGACCTTGCGAAGGGCATGGCTAAAGCCGGGCATGACATTGTTGTTATAACAAGTAGGCATCCTAAAGGAATTAAAAAAGAGGTCATAGAAGGTGTTGAAGTACACTATGTTGATGTTTATCCTACAAGCAAAAAACCATTGGGTCGCGAGAGCATTAGAAAGCTCGAGCAACTGCATGCCGAGAAGAAATTTGATGTGATACACAGCCAAGTATTTTCTGCTTTCTATTACATAAAAGACGGCTTAAAGCAAAAGCTGGGTGTGCCGTTAGTTACTACATTGCATGGCACGCCATACAGCGAGATAAGGACACCATACAACGAGATAAAAGGTGATTTAAAGCAAGGTTTAAGTTTAATGATCTTCCCGAGAATAATTTTTCACTTGTTTACCCACTTTTACCTAATTAGAAGGATGGTTGAGGAAAGCGACGCATTGATAGCAGTTAGTAAGGATGTAGCAGATAACATTTTGGATGAGTTCAAGATAAACAAGAGTAAGGTGAGGGTAGTGTATAACGGAATAGACACCGAAAAATTCAAACCATCCGAAAGCAGATTGAAAGGAAAATTTCAGGGTAAAAAAATACTGCTTAGTGTTTCAGTACTGCATAGGCGGAAGGGAATCCAAAACCTTATTAAAGCACTTAGAAAAGTGGTGGACAGGATACCAGAGACTCATCTTATTGTCGTTGGAAAAGGACCTTACAGGAAAAACCTTGAAAAATTAACGCATGATCTGAAGCTCGAGGAGCATGTGACATTTGCAGGATGGATACCAGATGATGAGCTTAAAGACTACTACAACCTCTGCGATGTATTTGTGCAGCCAACACTATATGTTGAGGCATATGGGCTTGTAGTTGCCGAGGCGATGTCCTGTGGCAAGCCGCCCGTCGCCTCGAGAATAGGAGGGTTGAAAAACATTATCCAGGATGGGTTTAACGGCTTGTTTGTTGAACCAGGAAACATCGAGGAACTAGCAGATAGAATTGAGGAGGTACTCGGAGACAAGGAGCTTGCAAAACGTCTTGGAGATAACGCATTAAAGACCGTTGAGGAAAAATTCAGCATAAGCAAGATGGCCTCAGGAACGATAAAAGTCTACGAGAGCGTAAGAGGTGTATGATATGGGCGAATTTGATAAAGAGGAGTGGGCGTATGCCCTGCCTTTGGTTAAGGGAAACCGTGTTTTGGACATCGGCTGCGGCAGGGGAAAGCTTTTAGCCAGGTTAAAATCCTCGGGTATGGAAGTTTATGGTATAGAATTGGACCCAGACCGAGTTAAAGAATGTGTTGAAAAAGGCTTGAACGTAGTGCAAGGAGACATCGAGAAGTACAACACCAAAAATTTAGGCCAGTTCGATACTATCGCTATGACTAGCCTGATTGAACACCTCGAGAACCCGCTGGCAGTACTGAATAAAGTCAAGGCTAACCTGAAGCCCGACGGCAGGCTTGTGTTGCTCACGCCTAACGTAAACTGGTTTTTATGGCACATCTACGGCCTGCTGGGTAAAACACCATTCGCATGGATTAGCCCAGACCACACACAGTTTTGGGATTATACAACATTCCGCTGCTTTCTCGAGAAGGCAGGATACGAGATTACGGAGAACAACTCCATAGGCAAGATACCCTGGACGAGCCACTACTTCAAGGTGCCTCTTTCCTGTCTAGCCTTCGACATAATCATTGTAGTGAAACTCAAGAAGACATAGGGTGGCAAGAGATGAGGATATGCCTTACGTGCGCTTCCTTCAACACGCAGAGAGGGATGCAGAGATATGTTGTTGAGCTGCGGAACGTCTTGTCAAAGAGCATGAAGTCCAGCATGAGGGACATTATGGTTTGTTTACAGGACTTGCAGATGACACCCGTTAGGGTGGATTTTTTATTGAAGCATAAGTTGCCTCTCGCTCATCGCCTAGCCAATCCGTTTAATACTCATTCGACACCAACCAAAAGCAACAATCCTATTCCTGACGTTCAACGGTAGGTTGGCATTCTCCATCAATACACCACCCAAGCCAACTTTTTTTCAAAGAACTGGAAGAGACAGTCAAGGAACTCCAAAAATATATGGAACTTTTTCGGGGAACTTTAATATCGGGGTTGTTTAATAATTTAACGTTACATGAAGCTTGCACTGGTTTCAACTAAGCAGGAGGGGGTTGAGTCTCCGACATCTAATCCATTCGGCCTGATTTCGCTGGCTACGTATGCGAGAGACAAAGGCGGGTTCAACGACATCAAAATAATAGACCTGAACTTCTCCGAGCCAGATGAGGTGGCGAAATATAAGCCGGACCTCATAGGCATATCAGCCATGACAGTCGACTACGGCAAGGCCATAAGCTTGGCCGAGCACTTCCGCAACACCACAGAGGTGCCCATAATACTTGGTGGCGTGCACATATCAACACTACCCGCATCATTCAAACCAGTATTTGACGTCGGCGTCGTGGGGGAAGGGGAGGAGACGCTGCTTGAGCTTCTGAGGCTGTTCGAAAACAAGGGTGAATTCAACCCAAAAGACTTGGAGAGTATAATGGGCGTCGTGTACCGCAGCGATGAATGGCTAAAACAGACCCCCCGCAGACCCCTTATCGAACCCTTGGACATAATACCAATCCCAGACCGCGACTACATGGACCCCAAGTACTTTGAGCCGACTCTAATATTCTACCAAAACCAGGTAGTCCCAAAAGCCCACATGATGACCTCTCGAGGATGTCCGTATAAGTGCGTCTTCTGCTCAACATCCAAATTCTGGAGCAAGATACGCTTCCACTCTGCAGAACACGTAGTTGAGGAGATAAAATACTTGCACAACAAGTACGGCGTAAAACACATCTCCATAGAAGATGACCTGTTCACAGTGAACCTTGACCGGCTGGAGGAGATAAAAAAGGGCCTCGCTAGGGAGGGCCTTCTTGGTGAAGTCACATTCAACTGCCAGCCGCGAGCCAATACCATAAGCGAAAGAACCTGCCAGATAATGAGGGATTTGAATGTGAAAACCCTCGGGTTCGGATTCGAAAGCGGCTGCGAGAAGACGCTCAAATACCTCAAGGGCGGCAGCGTAACGGTACAGCAGAACAAGGAGGCGGTGAAGATGTGCGTGAAATACGGGTTCAACGTGACAGGAAGCCTCATATTCGGCTCGCCGGGTGAGACGATACCTGACATGGAAGAGACGTTAAAATTCATAGATTTCCTGCATGAGGCTGGAGCAGCAAACGTGTGGAATTTCGTCATGACCCCTTTCCCCGGCACCCAGATGTGGGAGATAGCCAAGCAGAGGGGTAAGGTTTCAGACGACATGGATTGGAACAAACTCAGTCATCACAACATCTCAGGACCTCTGCTTCTCGACGACAACATTCCGATAAGCGAGTTTGAGAGTATAGTCAAGACAGCCAATGAGAAAGCATTTAAGCTTGGGAAGAAGGAGAAGTGGAGGGAGTTGATTAAGCTAAGGATTACGCAAAATCCGTTAGGGGTTTTCAGACTGGCCTTGAAGAATCCGAAAAAAGCCGTAAAGTATCTGTTCAAGGGGGGCTAGTTGGTGCATGAGACTAGCTTTGTGGGGGAATAATTTAAAATACTAGAAATCCTAAAGGATTCATACAGAGCCAATAAAACGAGTTAATGTAAAGTATTTGCTATTGAGCATGAAAATATTACTTACGTCCACCGTCTTCTACAAGCAGGAGGGTATATATAGATACGTTGTTGAGCTTGCTGAACGTTTTGTCAAAGAGCATGAAGTCCACCTGTTGACATCAAAATATGAGAGTAAGGTAGAGGGATTGGTGGTACATGAGAACCCCATAATATGGAGCCCTATTTCCCTTCAGGTCGCATCAAACGCGCTGTTGAACATTTCAAGAATAAACAAGCTAAGGAGAGATGGTATTGAAGTGGTCAACAGCCAAGGTGCCGAAGCAGTAAACGCGGATATTGTAACAAGCCAAAGCTGCCACAAAGCCGCAGTTAGGATATTCATGAGGGATAGAGGTTCTGCCTACGCCATGCTGAAACCCTTCGAGCCGAGGACCAACTTTGTCCTAGCAATAGAAAAACACATTTACAAACACAGCAAGAAAGTGATTGCAATATCAAAATCCGTGAAAGAGGAGATAATGGGAAATTACGGAACACCAGCAGATAAAATAGAAGTCATATACAGCGGAGTAAATTTGACAGAGTTCAACCCAAAAAACAGGGGGGAATACAGTAGTGTAATAAGGAAAAAATACGGTCTTGATGAGGGGGACATCATTTTGATTTTCAGCGGGAAGGAATTCAAGAGGAAGGGATTGCAATATGTCATCGAGGCTCTACCCTCGCTAAACAGTAATGTTAAACTGCTTGTTGTAGGCGGGGCTGACAAAGAACCCTATGAAACTCTTGCAAACAGATTAGGTGTCAAAAATAGAGTGGTATTCGCAGGACACCAGAAGAGCATAAGCGAATACTACGCGGCATCAGACCTATTCGTCTTCCCCACCGCATACGAGCCGTTCGGACTTGTCATAACAGAAGCGATGGCGTCTGGACTGCCTGTTGTCACGACAAAAACAGCTGGTGCGGCTGAGTTAATCACCGATGGTGTGGATGGGATGCTATTGGAAAGCCCTTATGACAGTAGTGAGGTAGCGGAGAAAATAAAATACGTAATAGACAACAACCTCTCCGGGAAAATTGGCTCGCAAGCAAGGAAGACCGACGAAAAATACTCGTGGGACAAGATGGCAGGCGAGACGCTGAAAGTCTACGAGTCTGTTCTGAAGAAGTAGCTTAATCGCTTACCCCGTTCTTGAGCGCACTAATTAGGGGATTCCTTAACGAAGCAGGGAGGTTCGCCTTGTCCGCGACCAGTTCAACAACCTCCACGTCCTCGGGACGCAGAGACTTCAGCAACAGCAAGACCATCGCGTAGACTACGCATAGAACAATCGAAGAGGATATCAGGGACGCAATCGACGAACCAGCAAAATACTTTATCACATACACTACGAGCGAGCTTGCGATAATAGCGACCGCAATCTTCACCACCCGGGGCATCGAAACCTGGAGTCTTATTTTAGAGCCCAGATAACGTAGTGAAAGCAGGAACATCACCGCAGACGACAACAGTAACGCGAGCGCGGCGCCGTCAAGTTTGTAAGACTGGACTAGGAAGTAGCTTAACACGAGATTGGCGAAGGAACTTATTACCATAACCCTTGCCTCGTCGTTCGGCCTGCCGTCGGCAACAATAAACTTTCTCAGCAACGTGGCTGCGCCGTACACGAAAGCCGCAATCAGCAGAATCTTGAGGGCCGATGCAGCTTGGACGTAGTCTGGAGTGAATATCAAGGACAAAACCTCGCCAGAGAATAGGAACAGTACTACAAAGGGCGGGAGGAACAATAGCAGGAATGACTCGATGAGGTGCGAGGAAAGCCTCGAGCACTTTGCATAGTCCTTCCTGCCCAAAAGCTCAGTTACAACAGGGGAGTAGATGTCAGTCACCGCAACAAAAAGAATCAGGCTGACCGCGGATATCATGTACGCGGCATTGTATACTGCAACAAGCGAATAGCCTAGGAGATACTGCAGGATGAATATGCCAGCCCAGGAAGCAACGTTGTTTGACGTATCGGTCAGAACCACGAAGAATCCGAAGCGCACAAGCTCCCAAGCAAGCTCGACACGGAACGTACCGTTCATTCCGTATTTACGGATGAAGTAGACTGCGTTGGAGACGTATCCTAGAAGGGCGGCTAGAAGGAACGCGAGCAGCGCATACCCAAAGCCGAGGGTAATGTATACGACTACTGCCAGCAGCAGAGCCTTGGAAACCTGGCCGAACGCCATGTTGCAGTTCGTCACGACAGGCTCCTTGTACCCGGCGATGGCTGAACCGAAATAGAAACCTAGCGCATGGATTGCGATAAAGAAGCAGATGAACGCAAGTGAAAAAAAGTCGAGCGATAACGCTACATTCAATAAGACAACGCCCACGATGCAAGCAATCATGAACGTGAAATTCAACACCAGACCGGTCTTGAAGTAGTCGCTGGCCTTCTTTTCGTCTCCGCTTCCGCGCGAGAACGCTATGAACCTCGCGGCCGCCGCAGCGACTCCGAACAATCCTACGCCGGCTATGAGCATGGAAAGGTACCATAGGTATACGAAGAGTCCGTACTCTTCAGTGCTGAACGACTTGGCGAACAGCGAATGGAACAGGTAGCCTGAAAAACGCGAAACTAAGAGCGCTATCAGAATCAGCATGCTGCTCTTCAACAGCATTTTTTTGAGGGGGGATGCCACTTTAATTCACCGTCCGGTAAGTCAAATCTCCCAAGTCTGAAGCCCCTTGAAGTCGAACGTGAAGTCGACTACCTTGGCACCAGCCTGAGAAAGCTTCTGTGCGACGTGGTCCTCCTTGTTTGGCTCGCAGTAGAACAGCATGTGCCCCCCGCCTCCCGCGCCGGTAATCTTTCCGCCTAAAGCCCCGTTCTCCTTGGCGATTTTGTATAGATTGTCTAGGTACGGGTTCGTTATCAGCGGGCTGAACTTCTTCTTCAGGTTCCAGCCTTCGTCAAGCAGCTCACCGAACCTGTTGAGGTCGCCTTTCCTGAGGGCGTAGTTCACCTCGAGCGCAATGGCCTTGGTCTGGTGGAGGGCCTCGACGACATCCTTCTTGTTTTTCACGTACGACCTCGTCTGGTCCTCGAGGACGTCCCCAGACTTGCTCCGGTCCATGGCGTAGACTAGTATCAGGTTCTTCTCCAGCTCAAGTATGTGGTCTTCTTTGATGTGTATCGGGTTCACGCGCACGAAGTCGTTTCCCTTGAACTCTATGTAGTTGAGCCCGCCGAACACGGAGGCGTACTGATCCTGCCTACCGCCCTTGTTCTGAAGCTCGATACGTTCCAGGTCGTATGCAAGCTCCGCTAGGTCATAGTCGGTCATCTTCTTCTCCTTCTTCATGTGATTGAAGAGGCCGATGACCGCGAGGAACGCGGAAGCTGAAGAGCCGAGGCCGCTTTTAGGCTGGACGTCGTTCCTAAGGAAAAGATTCACCCCGGAGTCCGGCTTAAAATGTTTTAAGACCGCCTTCAGGAGGTCTAGCTTCCCGTCGTACTTTATGTCACCTATCGAGTCTAATTCAAGGGAGCCGAAGCGTATGTCGTCCATAAGGATTTTCGAGTCCTTGCGCAGGGACATCGAACCCCACGCGTACTTGTTGAGCGTGGCGCTGACGACGCAGCCGCCGTGCTCCTCGCAGTACGGTGAGACGTCGGTTCCGCCTCCGGCGAAACTTATCCTGACCGGAGACCTGCTCCTTATGTCCATTTCGTTTTAATTCTATTGGATACTTCCATATAAACGTCCAGGATGCGCTTGCAGACTACTTCCCTGTTGAATAATTCTTCAACCCTCATCCTGCCCAGTACTCCAAGGCCTGAGCCTAGACGATCGTCGGACAGTATCTTGGACAAAGCCTCCTTTAGGGCGATCGCATCCTTCGGCTTAACGAGTATTCCCGCGTCGCCTACGACGTAGGGCATGCCCGAGAAGTTTGTGGAGACGACTGGCTTTCCGCAGGACATGGCTTCCACAAGAACGAGGCCGAACGCCTCCTGCCGGGTTATGGAAGGTAGGACGAATACGTCGCACGCGGCATAGTACTGCGGCAGGTCCTTGTCCGATACCGTGCCGGTGAATATCACGTTGGAAAGCTTAAGCTTCCTTGCCTTGCCCTTCAGCCTCTTCTCAAGAGGGCCTTCACCTACTATGATTAAGGCCGCATTGAACTCGTTAACAAGCATGCTGAACGCGTCGATGAGATAATCCAGGCCCTTGTAGGGCACCAGTCGTCCTACGAACAAGACGATTTTCCTTCCGAAGATGTTGAATTTACCCTTGACTAGCGAGCCGTCAACGGAAGAACTTAGTTTTTTCATGTCGACGAAGCTCGGCGCCACCACAATCTTCTTCTGGAACCTCTTTAGGACGCTTGACAACTCGACATAGTTTGGCGAAGTGACCAGGATGCTACCGGCGTCCTCCAACACCAAGTCCAGGAAAAGGCCGTAAACAAGTTTGAACGGAAGCTGGTACCACGCGTCCTTTACGATGTCTGCGTGGTAGGTTACGACGTACGGCTTCTTCCTGAGCTTGGACGCGAAAAAGACGAACATGCTGTTCACCGGGTCAGGCAGGTTAACGTCGATGATGTCGTATTCCAAGTTGAGGAGGTTCGAGAATATCGAAGGCATGATTGGCGCGTTAAATAGGTTGAGGAGGCGCGTGGACCTTCGGACGCTTACTCCGTTTATGATCTCGCTTCTTTTCGTGCCCCGCTCCTTGGCGGTTAAGACGACTACCTCATGGCCTTTGCCAACAAGCCACTCTGACAGGCTGATTACCCTAGACTCAAGACCCCCCGCGAAGGGATGGTAGTGCTTTGAGACAACGCAAACTTTCATTTAGTATGACATCCTTAAAGCAAGGACAATCTCGGTTAATAATTATGGATTAACTTATAATACACAAATTTTGTTCACGCTACGGGAGCTAGACTAGAACAATCGCACAGTAAATGCCAACGCGACCAGCGCAAACAAAACTTCCACGGAAATCAACACCAACACCAGACCCTTCTCGCTTACACCCCCAGTAAGATGCATGACCAGCCTGCCGAGGCCGTACACCTTCCCGAGCTTCTCGCAGACAAGCTTCCCGCCCTTTATTCCGCACCAAGACTGCTCCTTAAGGCCTCCGCGAAGCTTCAAGAACAATTCAACGAAGAACGGGAGGATGAGTATTATTCCAGCGCGCTCTACGTTCCCGACAATCACTGAAGTAGCGACAACAGCACCGATGGTGAGCGTGCCGACGTCGCCGATGAGAATCTTCGCAGGAAACCAGTTGAACCTTAGGAAAGCTATCAACGCGCCAAGCATCGCAAAAGAGATGATGACGGCTTCGATATTGCCCTGGAAGTAAGCTATCACGCCGACTGTCGAGCACATTACGACGCCAAGACCCGCCTCAAGCCCGTTGAAGCCAGCGAGCATGTTGGTGGCGTTGCTCGCACCGGTTATCGCAAGCGGTATTAAAATGATGGGGTAAAACAAGCCAAAGTCTACAGTGCCTAAAATCGGCAGGTCCATGTGCGTCACACCAGCACTGACGGCGACTAAAGGAAGGGAGGCGAAGAGCGGGAGAAGCGCCTTCACATGCTGCCTGATGAGGAACAGGTCGTCAATCAAACCAATTACAGCCATTATCAATACCGTAGACAACGAAGCCAAAACTATCGTCAAATCAATCTGGAACGCGACAAGGTGGAAGGTAGTCAACGCTATCGACAAGAGCACGCCCACTATGAAGCCGCCGACTATGGCTAGGCCGCCCATCTCCGGAATCTCCGGGTGCTGCGCCTTGTTCATGTCCTTGCCTACAATCCCAGCATCCCTAAGCCGGGTGATGAACCACGGTATCATAACGTAGGTCACAAGGAACGCCGCCGCCAAAACCAAAAACAAGCCAATCATCTTTCAAACCCCGTCTAGAAATTATTGGTATATCCGGTATTTAACCCCTGACACCTCAATCTCCTGCACCTTAAGGTACTTGGATTCGACGCAATCCACAAGCTCCGGGAACATGCTCAGCCTTGAGTCGCTCGTGTATTTCACTACCATGGAAAGCTGACGGCTCCTGCAGTAACAAAAGCAAAACAGAAACCCAATCCAAGCCGAACCTGAGAAACTTCATTGCCGATAACTTATTAAATAAGAGACAACCTATATATTACTCCAAAAAACAACACGGAAGCAAAAACACGATACGCGGCCGTAGTGTAGTCTGGTCTATCACTCGAGATTGCCAATCTTGCGACTCGGGTTCGAATCCCGACGGCCGCATCCATCGGATTCGAAGCGAATCAAATCATAGACCCGTCTGGATTAAGCGAGCCGAAAGCTTGCGATAATCCCGACGGCCGCAATCACATTAAAACAGTAGGTGGTTGGAATGAAAACAGTCTGGAAGGTTATTTTGACGTTCGGCGTATTGGCGTTCTTCGTGTTCGTAATAGCTTTGGTGATAGGGTTGATTGCTTCACAGTTCATCGCCGAAGACAATGTCTCGCTCCTAGGGGGCGGGACAATCATGGTCATTCCCATAAAAGGCGAAATCACTTCAGGCGGCTGCCCTGGCGGACTCTTCTACGTTGAGGAGTGCGCGACAGTCGAGAGCGTGAAGGAGCAGCTTGACGAGGCTGAAAACGACATGACGGTTTCAGGCGTCGTCTTGGACATCGAAAGCGGCGGCGGAAGCGTCGTCGCCTCAAGGGAGATGATGCGGGCAGTAAAGAGCTTCAGGAAGCCTGTCGTCGCGAGGATCGGGGAAGTCGGCGCCTCCGGCGCTTATTACGTAGCCTCGGCCGCGGACAAGATTGTCGCAGACAAGGACTCCATGACGGGCAGCATCGGAGTCGTCATGAGCGTAATGCACTATTACAAGCTGATGGAAGACTGGGGCGTTAACGTGACCGTAATCAAATCAGGCGACAGCAAGGACATAGGAAGCCCGTACAGGCCGATGACCGAGGACGAGAAGGACAACCTCCAGGAGATGGTAGACACGATACAGGAGGACTTCATCGCGGACGTGGCCTTGAACAGGAACCTTAGCGTTGAGCACGTCCGCAACATATCCGACGGCAGCATATTCCTCGGCGAAAAAGCCATGGAACTAGGACTCGTAGACTACATCGGAGGATACGACGACGCGATATCCGTCGCAGAGAACATCAGCGGAATAAGCGGCAAGGCCGAAATCAAAAAGCCCAAGCAGGATGCGAGCCTCTGGGACGTTATTATGGGCGGCTGATTTTTAAACAACGACTGCCATTACTATGCTACAATGGGGAACCTTAAACAGACTTACCTGAAGCGTGTTGGCCAGAAGCTCTTGAAGGAGTATCCGAGCCAGTTCACCATCGACTTCAACGCCAACAAGAGGAAGGTGCAGGTGCTGACGGACATCTCAAGCAAAGGCATCAGGAACAAGATAGCAGGTTTCATAACGCGCTTCATGAACAGAAAGAGCAAGGCTAAGGACTAGGTTCTGTAGCATTCTTCGTTCAGACTGCAAGACTCGCATTTCCTGCCGCTTCCGTGAGGGCATATCTCAGGCACGCTGCCTTCCATGAGCGCTATCACTTTGTCTCTGGTATGAACTACCTTACGCCTGAGCTTCTCTGTCGCTAGGACAGGACGCCTCTCTTGAATCCTCGTGTACTCGACCAGACCGCTTGGGATATTCTCCAGAAACTTTTCCTCAATAAGCATGCAGTAGGCGCAAAGCTGTATCCGGTCGGCTTCCCATACCGTGTCTGACGGCTGGCCGGTCTTGATTTCAACGGGAACAATCCTATCCTCCTTCATCACCTTGTCCACCCGCCCCTTAAGGCCGAGCTTGTCGGACCTTACGTCGTACTCAATCTTCCAGGGAGTGAGCTTCCTTAACGACTCGTCAAAACCCAGTTCATCCACCATGCAAGAAAGCTTTTCTGCGAGAGTCTTCAGTTCGCGGGAAACCTCGGCCTTGACTTCAGGCAGAATGACATCACAGTCGCCGCTCCACCTGTCGCGGTAGATGTAAGGCACGTCACTTGCTATCGAATCAAGCTCGTTCTTTAGGACAACATCAAGCTCGCGGACCGACTTCATCTTCCCCAGCAAGGCAGACTGCCTGAAAGAGAGCTCCTTCCGTACGTAGTGTCCGACTAGGCCGGAAAGCTGCTCGATAGTCGGCTTAGGCGAGACCTTCAGCACGCCGGTAAGATAGACTGACCTAGGGCAAAACTCGAACCTGCTTAAGTCCGATGCATTGACTATCATTTCAACCTCAAGTGCTCAGGATTTTCGACCGCGACCTCAATCTTGCCGTTGTACAGCTGCACTACCCCCATCAAGTCGGCTTTCGAGCCGTTGAGCGAAGTCTTGTTTAAGGAGGATGAAACGGAGTACGGCAAGTAGACTTCGACTGAATGATTGTCTTGCGAGAGCGAAAGCATAATCGAACCGCACTTAAACTCCTTGACTAGATGTATGACACCCTGGAGGTGCACCCGCTTCTCCAAGTAGTTTGAGTTGATGCCAGCGACCCTCGTGTAAGGCGGCTCAACAGACTCTGAGATGAAAACAAGCAACGCTAAACCCACAAGGGACATAATCAAAGCAACGTACAGCAACCTGTCACTCATTTCAAAATCTTTAAGCTGCCGCAGAGGCGGCCTTCCTCTTCTTCTTCCGCCTTATCTTATAGGGCTTCTTGCACTTCCTGCAGATGGTCGCATTGACCGGATTCTTCGCATTGCAGTGCATGCACACGCCCTTGAAAAGCCTGACTTCAGCTTCCTTAAACTTAGTCATTCTATGAGACAATAATATAGGTGACGTCTATTTAAAAGATTATATATACCAATAAAACCTATTTAATGTCTACCAAGCGGGGTTGAGCAGCCAGGAGTGCTCGTCGGGCTCATAACCCGAAGGTCGGTAGTTCAAATCTACCCCCCGCTAATCTTTTAATAAAAGATTAATCAAAACCGCGAGTATTGCATGGGTCTTCGACCCCGCAGAACGCACGACCTAAGGGACTAACTTTTCTTTTTCGTCAACGTTTTTCTTTTTTAAAGAAAAAGGTTGGTGAACAATCTACCCCCCGCTAATCTTTTCTATTTCTCGGTGGCTTCTTTTGAAATCTTTTTAAGGTGTATTGTTTAGCTGGGTATGCGCCTGTACTGTTTATAGACGTTTTCAGAGCGAGCGCTGTGGGTATGGCGTATCCTGGGCCGTAGTCTTTGAACAAGGATACTATGAGGGTTAATGGTATCGCTATGTCTCCTGTGCCGAGGCCGAGCTGTTTTTCCCCTATGGGTATGAGGAACATGAAAGGCAGTGCCCCCTTCGCGTTTTCGGCGATGGTGACCATGTGCTTGGTTATGTACACTGATATATAGTCGTATACAGCGAGGGCGAGGACTAGGACTAGTGCTGGAATCAGGGTTAGTGACGAGCCGAGTACTGCACCTATCCCCGCTATCGTGAATATTAGTACTGCGTTGACTAAGTTGTAGTCGTTTCTCCTAAGGAAGTATAACGCTAGTATGACTACGCCAAGTATCACTCCAACCCAGTCCAGCAAAGCGGTCATGGTCAGAAGCATGCCGATGATGATGGAGAATGACATGACTATCTTGATTATCTTGTTTAGGTTGAGTTTAATCAGCAAGAGTAGGATTGCTGTTACGACTATTATGTACAGGAATATTTGCGCTGAAGCCGTTACGCTCCCTGGTTCGGCCACCACAGGAGGTATAGTGGGTTCTACTCCTTCCGGCGGGTACATTAAGGGCAGTATGACCAGGGCGACCTGGAGGCCGATTATTACCGTCAGCAGGTATATCGACGATAGCAGCACGAGAGAGCTTGCGTGTTTCATCTTAGACCTTGTTTAATTTTCCGCCTTCCTCCATGCTCCACTCCTTGGCGCACGTGCACGCCATCTCGTGTGTTGGGAAGGACTTGACTTTAACGTTCCACCTGCCTTTCGAGCGGAATACTGATATTTTATTGCATCTCCTGCATTTTAAACTCTTTTCGGCTTGTGTGACTTGAATCCAGCCGCACTTGGGGCACATTGCAGTCTTGTAGTGGTAGAGTTCCTGAGACACCTGCTTTGCAGGCTTGGTGCTATCGAACGCCATGCTCATTAGCGTCGTCCTCTCGTCCGAGGGATTGACTTGGCGAGCGTCTTGCTTCCTCTTTCCTGTGTGCTGCTGCACCAGCGAGACTCCCATGCTGCCTCCGCACTCGCACGGTATGCTCGTGGCAACAGGGTCGTCAATGAACTTACCCTCTTGGCATCTGTCGCAGACGAAAAAAAGTCTCATTCTATTCGGTGAACATGAACCTGCCGTGCCTCGGCTCGTATATCACGCCCTTGTTCTTGAGGTCGTTTAGAACCTGGTCGATGTCGCTCTTGCTTATGCCTTGGGCTCCAGCCTGCTCCAAGACGTCGTCAATAACGGCCGTCTTGCTGTCGCTTGAACCGACTAGATTCCTGAGTATGTCTTCGATTACCCTAATCCTTGCTCTCGTGGAGCTCGGGTAGGATGTTATGACCCGGTCTATGTCAAGCTGGCCTGTAGTCTTGTCGTACGCTATCTCCATCAGAACGAATTCCGTGAGCTTTACCGCCCTCTCGACGTCGACTACTGAGACTGTGTTGCTGAGCCTCATCTTGGCTGACGCTTCAGACAGCCGGACTAAAGCTTCAAGCTGCCTGGGCGTGGAGGCTGCGGTGCCGCCGCTGCTTCTCGCCCTAAGTGAAACGTAGAAGTTCTCTATTTTATCGGCTGCGTCCTCGGTCAGCACCGGCTTCACGTGAATCCTAGCGTATGCGATGTATTTCCGCAGTATGTCTGGGCTGACTTTAGGCTCGATTTCCTTCATATCCGACACTGACTTGTGCATCTTCAGCATGTGCTTTTCGATGGCGCGGTCAGCCTCGCTGTCGAGTATGTCGCGGAGCGGGAAAATCAGGTCGAACCTGCTGATGAGCGTCGGGGGTATGTCGAACTGCTCGGCCAGCGGCTTGTAGTTGTCGAACCTGCTGAACTTTGGGTTTGATGCGGCGAGTATGGACGTGTTGGCCTTGAACCTGGCTATTATGCCTGCCTTGGCGACGCTTATCGTCTGCTGTTCCATAGCCTCGTGCATCGCGCTACGGTCTTCCTCAGTCATCTTGTCGAACTCGTCTATGGCAGCTATCCCGCCGCCTGCAAGGACTAATGCCCCTGCCTTCAGCGTCCATGCTCCTTCAGCGAGCTCGCTTTTTTCCGCCGTAGCGGTCAGTCCTGCGCCAGTAGTTCCTTTACCTGTAACGTAGATGCTCTTTGGTGCAATCTGGTTGACGAACTGGAGCATCCTGGATTTAGCGACACCAGGGTCTCCGATTAGAAGAAGGTGTATGTCCGGCCTCACTGCAGTACCGTCGGGAAGTACCTTGCCTGGCCTCCCGCCGAACATCTGGAGCGCTATCGCCTCCTTAACCTCGTTGTAACCGTATATCGACGGGGCTATGGAACCGACTATCTTATCGTAGAGCTTCGAGTCCTTGCTCAGGTTTATTATCTCGCTTTCCTCTTCAGGGGTAATCTCTATGTCTTCAAACTCCCGTTCAACGCCTTCCAGATGATTTACTTCAAGGAACTTGTAGAAGACGGAGCCCTTCACTTTAGGCGGCTGCAGGCGCACGATGCCGGTGAGTATTATCTTGTCTCCCGGAGAGACGACGTCTGTGATGTCATTCTCGCACCAAAGCTTTATGGTCCTAGCCTGCTCTCCGCCCTTCAAGAGCTCGAGAGGCTCCTGAATCTCCAGCTCCTGCACGTCAATCCACTCGCTCTCCTCCGGCATGAACCGGAATTCGCTTTGCCTTCCGCACTGCCTGCAGAAGCCAGGCTCCTTCAGGAACTTCTTGTCCTGCTTCACCCATTCCCTGCCGTCGCACTTGTTGCATACGAAGAGCGCGTTATTTACCTTAGGCAGTATCTCGCTCTTCCTGTTGACGACGCCCTCGACTGAGATGAACTTGCCTATGTGCTCGGCGTTGATGTGCCTTACCATGACCGTGTAGCCGGGGTCCTTGGGCATGTTTCTGAACCTAACGAAGAACTTGGGTTTTTCGACCGAGGTTAAGACGCCCATGTTGTTGAGGGTGTCCTCGAATTCAACTAGAACTTCTTCAGGGCTCACGCGAAGTTTTTCAGCCGTCTCCTTGTCGTAACTCCAGAACTCCTGAAAGTCGAGGATTAGGCTCTTCTTCAGCGGATACTTTGAGGCGAGCTTGTCTATGTCCTCCTTCTTGCTCTTAAGAAAGCTTTCAATATTTCCAGCCAACTCACATCACCCTAAAGCCCACCTGCGAAAGGTGGGTTAAGTAAATGGAAACAGTAGTATAAAAGAGATTTCAGGCTGAAGCGGTAATCTTCTTTCCTTGATTGAGAGCCTCGGCAAGCATCGAACCCTGCAACGTGTTCCTCTTGACCTTCAGGTTTCCTGCACGGTTGACGCGGCCGGTCAGAACGTACTCGTCGCCTGCGAAGATTTTCACGTGCATGTCGCGGAACTGCCTGAGGCGGAGTATTATCGCCTTCTTGGTTTTTGAAACGCCTATCTCGCTTTCGTCGTGCTGCGTCCTCTGGCCCTCGTACCCTCCAGTCCTCCGTTCCCCGACCCTGCTTACCGGAATCACGACGACTTCCTCGCCGTACGAGTATATCTCGTACTCCGGCTTGCCTGACTCGAAGTCGCGGACCTGGATTACAGGCCTCGACAGGTCTTTCTCAGTCATACCAACGGGGACCTTCACCGTCATCGAGAGCTCGTACACCTTCTCTATAAAACCCTTTTCAATGTGTATTATGGTATCGACGACGTGCGGTATGACCCCGAGCTCGACCCT
>JAPKXP010000010.1 GCA_026394745.1 Candidatus Altarchaeota archaeon | reverse complement strand
GATGGACGAGGTTTCGCTGTGCATTAACCTGCTTGACGAGCTCAACAACATGTCGATGAGGCTCGCCTCCCTGAAGGACGAGGCCGACTTCAATATGAATATCTCACGGCAGGCTTACATCAAAGGCGACTTCTACAACGCGAGCAGGTACGCTCAGGTTGCAAGGTCGAAGTATTCTTCGGCGCAATTGAACGACCAGAATGCGGTGAAGGACTGCGACAAGATAATAGCGAACTCGAACACCATCCTCAAGCTTAACGCTACGGAATACTACGCCGAGGCGCTCGGCCTCTACGCCGGAGGCAGGTTCAACGAATCGCTGGCCTACGCCACCAGGTCCGACGAGATCTTCGTTTTGATAAACGACGCCGAAGGCATGTCGAAGACGAATGCTCTCATCAAGAACATAACTGACATAATAGGCCCGGTGGAGAAGGAGGAGACTCCGGCAAACTACACCTTGATTCCGGACTGGGTTAAGGAAACTGTGTCCAACGTAGACCCCGTATGGATTGCGGTCCTCGCGCTCCTTGCGGTCGCCATAATAGCGGTGGCGTCTACTTTAGTCTACGTGGTAAACAACGCCCGCAAGCCCCGGCTCAGGTTCGAGAAATATCCCAGATACCAAGCTAAGGTTCCGGCCGTCAGGGATTCGATGTCTTCCAAGGTGCTGAAAAAGAAGTACCGCGGCGTCGGATGCGTCCTATTCAGGTGCAAGAAGAAAGTTTAGCGCTTATTATCATAGTCCACGTCATTCGAATGACAAAGTATTTAAGCGGGACTACCAATAGAGTATTCCTCTATTACAACTCGGCATTCATCTGCGGTTTAAAATCGCAGATTCCGCCAAGGATGGAGTATGCCTTGCAAACTTCATGGCGGAGTATTTGATTTGGTGGTGGTTGGTTTGGATTGCAGAAAAACAAAGGAATCCAGAAAGGCTGTGCACGCTACGGCAAAACAGTCATCCTACCGCCATGCTAATTCTCGCTCTGACAAGAGGCAGAAGGTCTACAACATAATACACAAGCTTCATGAGCTGCAGGTGAAGAGGCTTGCCGTGGAAGCTGAGAAGAACGACATCGTTGGCATGGAACTTAAGGAGATACTCAAGGAACTTGAGCAGAAGGGTCTCGTCTACTGTCCTAAGCGCGGGGTCGTCGGTTGCGTCGACTGAAAATTCTAGTCCACGTCCTTTCTACTTAACATCTCCCATAGCCTCCTTGCTATCACGTCGATGAAGTAGAATGCAAGCGCGAGGGCTGCAAAGTACTGCCACAGTTGCGTTTCGTTGATAATCTCCTGCGTCGAAACCTTCTTTACGTGGTCCAGGAGGTCTTCCTCGAAGTCTTTCAGTTCGCTGCTGTCGTACACCATGCCGCCTGTTGCGCCTGTTATGCTCTCGAGTACTCCTTCATTCAAGCCCAGTTCGGAGTATTCCTTCGGGTAGTTTACTGCTATCGCATCCAAGTCCTGGTCTCCTGAAGCTGTCGCGCGCAGGCCGTAGAAGCCGGTGTTTGCTGGAGTGAATGTTCCGGTGTATTGTTCCGGTCCTGTCCTGATAAGCGATATGCTGTATGGCGCGTCCTTTACGACCTCTTTGACTGTGAGAGACGGGGCCGCTGAAGCCTTGACGCTGATTTCTTCGCTGTCTCCAAGCGATATGTCCTCTGCCCGTATGTTGACCTTCTTGCCTTTCTCCAAGTCTCCTATAACCCAGTTTATCATGCCTGAAACGACTTTACCTTTGAATGTTCCGTAGAGTCCGCTATCCCCTGTGGCCCAGCTGTTCCCGTTGTCTGTTGTCAGGGAGGCTACTCTACCCAGGCCGAAGTTCCATACGGTTAGAATCGGCTGGCCGCCCCTCGTGGTTATCAGCAGCTGCGATGCGGACTTCTCGTACACCCTGTTGTATCCCCTTATTGTGGTGGCGTCAAGGTTCATTCCGCGGGTTATGAAGTGGCTTTGGTCTCTCACGTTAAGCCTGAATATCTCGCCTTCATCCTCCTTCCTGTTCTCGCCGAACTCCAGGTTAAGGCGTTCTTGTGCTTCGGGGTTGAAGTATAGGCCTCCGCTACTTGTTGCTATCGGCTC
>JAPKXP010000013.1 GCA_026394745.1 Candidatus Altarchaeota archaeon | reverse complement strand
GGACAAGATAAAGTATCTGCAGGCGATAAGAGGGCGCACAAACAGCATCGGCATGAACCACGACGAGCTAAGCACCGTACTCCTCGCGGTGAACAAGCATCTGGGGCTCAGTAGCGAGGTCGCTGAAGGCAAGGATGCGGTTTCAACCTACAGCAATGCCCTAAAGATTATGGAAGCGATGGGCGTTGAAAGATTGCACGTGCACGGCCAGGACCTGGACATAGTCCTGAGGAAGGGCGCCGGGGGTGAAGAAGCATTGGACTTCGAGAGGCTCGGCATGGCCTACGCCAAATACGCTGTCGTGACGAAGCTTAAGAAGGGCACCACCGACCCGAACCTGGAGATGACCGACAACCTTAAGGTCGAGGGCCTGCAGCAGATGATGGAGTTGGCGACCCACCTGAAGAACGAGCGGGGTTTGAGCGGCAGAGAAGCCATCAGCCTGCTCTACACTGGCTACCTGTATGATCCGAAAGGCGTTTCTGTCGTGGTCTCCCCATCCAAGTGGATTTACGGCGCGGAACAGGAGGCGATACAGGTCACCGGCGCTGGAGACACCGTCATGGCGAACGCTTTCGCCTACTCCGGGATTAACCTTACTATGGCTGAAATAAAGTCTGTCCTGGAGAAGCTCAAGTAGGGGGATTCCGCATTTATTCTACCGTTCTTTATCTATACTCATGTCCCTCAGGGGTAACGTCACGGCGGTACTTGGCGGCGGCCTGGCATCGACTTTAGGGAAGAAGGGCACGTCCAGCGATGTGACGTTGTACAATCACAAGCTTGACGACGCGGTACTCTCCTTTGTGGAGGCATCGTCTTATCCTGAGAAGATTCAATCCCTCGTGTCCTCGCTTAACATCGCAGACCAAGTGCTATTGAAGGTTGAGAAGCTGGATTCTTTCCTTGCTGAGACCCTTGTGGCCTTGGACTTGGCTGGTCTACCCTGCGGTCACATGATTTTCGCTGGCGGAGTAGTCCCGGAGACGTTGAAGGCGATGGTTCCTGACAGCGTCATCTGGTCTTACCCTGTTGTCGAGGAGCAGGTCATGGTGTTGCGCGAGAAGCTTGCTGAATTCAAGGTCGAGAGTTCTGGAGAATGCGTCGTCCAAGTGGACCACTCCTTCATGGTGAAGGGCGTCGGCACGGTCGTTCTTGGCGTCGTGAAGAAGGGCATCCTACGAAAGCACGATGAATTGACAATCTACCCGGACCGCAAGAAGGCTCTCGTAAAGTCCTTGCAAGTCCACGACGTGGACGTGCCTGAGGCCCCGTCCGGCGTCAGGGTTGGCCTCGCGCTAAAAGACATAACTCCGGAAGACATCTCCAGAGGGAAGATTCTCTCAACCAGCCAGTCGATAGCGACCTCAAATACCCTTGAACTGGACGCGACTTTATCCAAGTACTCGCCGAGGCAGCTTAAGGCCGGGGATTCCGTGATGGTCAACTCCATCCTCAACTACATTCCAGCGAAAGTCGTTGAAGGCTCAGTAAATCCTGGCGGCAAAGGCAAGGTCAAGCTAGCATTAGAGAAGGAGTTGATAATGCTCCCTGGCAGAGTAATCCTCCTAGACCCCGGAGCGAAGCCGCCGAGAGCCTTCGGATACGGCACGATATAAGCCTAAGCCTGAGCGCGTTTCTCCCTGAAAATACGCTTAACATTCTCATCATCTAATTGACGGTCAAACACATCCAAAAAGCTCGCCTCCACCCCGCCTACGCTCCTGCCTATAATATCCTTCAGTCTTTGGGCTGCTGACTCCGGGAGGACTATGCCGTACTCGTGGAAATCGTTCTCACGGCCCTTGACTGGCACTGCCATGGCCAGAAGGTAAGCCGGCTGTCCAGCCTCATCACCAGAAACCGTAGTCAAAAGGTCCCCTGCCTTAACCTCAGTCCCGTCAGGTTCCGTAACCTTATGCACGATAAGCCTTCCAATCCTCTCCGATGGCGGAGTGCTCGTTGGAGCTGCCGCATTCTCACCGCGCTCGCCCTCCGGAATCATCCAAGGGAACAAAAGCCGCTTAATCCTCTCCTCGTCAATACGAATCTTCTCATTGTCTATGCCGAAAATCCTCCCGTCGCGTATGTCCACGTCTTTAGGAACGCCCATAGCTGCGTATTCCTCTGGAGTGAAGCTAATATTACCTACTGAGCCTCCGACCCGGTCAACGTGCTCCAGAAACTCCTGCTGCAACTTTCCTGCGTCCACCTTACCTACCGGCGGACTAAGCGTTCCGCCGCCTGCTTCAGGACTTGGCGCCGGAGCGTCTGCTTTCTTATCTGCCGGAGCATCTGCCTTCTTATCCACTGGAGCGTCTGCTCTCTTAGGTGCGGGAGCTTTGCCTGAACCTTCAGGCGCGGCAGCCTCATCAGGCAGCGGCTCCTTAGCTTTAGCCTTCTTCATGACGTCAACAAGCTTAGTCTTCAAGTCTTCCATGTGAGCCATGCACAAGTCAGTCTTGTGCGAAGTATCCTCCCCCTTAGGTATTGCAAGACCCTTCTCGCAGCTCTCGACCGCCTTGTCATACTCCTTGTTGCGTATGTGGTGGACTGCCTTATTCGTCCATATGAGCGAGTTCTTGCCGTCGGAAGCGACAGCCTTATCGTACCAGGTGTCCGCCTCGGGCTTCTTCCCCCTGTTGGACTTGACGACCGCATAGTTGTTGTAGAGGATATACTTAAGCCTGTTGTTTAACGTGTCGCCAGACGACTCTGCCGCAGCATACAAATCCTCCATACGATGCTCTGCGTCAAGCATCAAGGCATCCCTCTCCAAAGACTTCGCATCCTTGCCGTCAGTCTTAATCTTCCGCGCCTTTGAAAACATGCTGGCAGCAACGCCGTTCTTAGCCTTAACATTGTTTGCGTCAAGCTTCAGCGCGTCATCATACTGCCTCTGGGCCGCGTCAAAATCGCCGAGCTGATAATGAGCGTAACCCCTGTTGTTGGATATGCCGACCTTAGTGGCATCAGTAAACTTTACCTTAAATCCTCTAGCGTCCTCATCAAGTTTCCCGTAACCCTCTAAAGCCTTCTGGTATTCCCCCCTCTTAAGCATCTCCTTAAGCTCTTCAGCACGCCTGTGAGCATCCTTCATGAACTTGCTTCTGTCATCCAATGCAGTCGTGTCTGCCGTTTGGGCCGGCCCGCCGTCAACCTGCTTTACCGCCATCAATAATCTATCCTCAGTCCTGTCTTATAAATGAGCGTTCAATTCAAGCCGGATAGCCTCTTCAACTCCGCATTCGCCCTCTCGGAAAGCAGGGTGTTCATGGCGGCCTTACTGTCACCGTGCTTGAAGTACCTGTCGTGCAAAGCCTGGTCTTCGGAAACGGCTTGAACAAGTTCATGCCTCGCCTGGTAGAAACGGTCTGCCTTAAACTCTTCACCACCCTTCTTCTTCGCAGCATCATACCCTGCTCTAGCCTTAACGTAATGTTCCGCTATGTTGGCGGTAACCGCTGGCACGCTGCCGGTGTCCTTCAGAACCTGGACAGCCCTCTCCTTGTCTCCGACAACCATGAAAACCATTGCTCGGACGAGCCTCGCCTCGTCGCCGGTAAACTGCGTCGTCAACGGCTTCGCAGCCAGAACAGGCTTCGCCGAAAGCTTGCCTAAAGCAACCGGCTCCTGAACCTGAGGAGCCTCCATGCCACCTCCCTCAGTCATCCTATTCAAGGCCTCAACAGTCGCGTCAACTTCCGGCCCGCCCTTCGGGCCTTGCTGCCTAATAGACATCAAAGAAAAATACGATATGCACAGTAATAAATAAGTCCTCAAACAATATATTATTGCATCAAAGGAAAGAATGAAACACAACCTATTCACCTCAGAACTAATAGTATTAACCGCTGCGCCGTTCCTAATCATAATAGCTGCGATAATCTTCTCGTCCATCACCGGCCTGACACACCTCGCGGGGATATACTCGATAGCCCTCATACTCATGGCGGCGGCAGTCGGCACATACAAGTTCATACTGCCTCTGGATGAAATCGAAAACAAGAAGGTAGCCTATCTCATCGCATCATCCACGTGGATATTCGTCGGAGCAATACTTCTCATAACGCTAATATTCTACAAAGCAGGAACCTACATCAAAAAATAGGATATTTCCCTTCTTGGAAAAGGATGGTTTTAATAAGACTAATATAATAGATAACTGCATGGCCTCGCGGTCTTTGTCTCTAGTGCTTTTGATTGCTTTCGCAGCATTTTTCAGTGGTTGCGTCTGCCAGCCTCTCGACCCGTACCTTCCTTCATTCCTCGGCGGTACGGGCGTATCATCCAACGATACCGGCGGCTCCGGAACATCTGTCGTCTGCAATACACCCTACATAAGGATTGCAGACGGATGCTGCCTTGACGTCAACGAAAACATGATATGCGACGCAGACGAGAATCCGGCGGTGTCGACAACGGAGACGACTCAGACGACGTTGCAGCAGACCGCCACGACGATAGCTTCGTCCACAACACAGAAGACCGTCACCTCAACCAGCCAGCCCACGTCGACGACTATCATCCGATGCCGCACCTCGAAAGACTGCGGCGTGGAGTCAAGCTACAAGAAATGCTACCTTGGCGACGTCGTGACGTACTACGAGACTCCGAAGTGCTCGCACCCCGGCCAACCTAGCGCGGAATGCATCAAAACCTCAAGGATTGAACCATCTCAGATGTGCATGGAATGGCAGACCTGCATTAACGCCACGTGCGTGAACACGACCTATGAAACAGTCACTACAACAACCCATCCTCAAGGACAAGGCTCGACAACAACCCAGCCCCAAGGCCAGGGTTCGACAACAACCTCGACGACGATACCCTGCGATTACCGGTTACATCCTGACTGCAGCAAGGGATACTGCCCCCCAGGCCAAGCCTGCGTTATCGCGGAGGCCACCTGCTACTGCCAGCCAACCACCTCGACTACATCAACAACCATCCCGCCCAGCGAGAGATGGTACTGCTGCAAGCTGGGCGGAACATACCAATGCTACAGTAACGCATGCCCCGTCGACGCGCAATACGGCCCCTGGGTGATGCAGGCCGGGCCATTCGCCTCGGAATACGCGTGCGGGACGCAAGCATGCTTCAAATACTGCAGTTCAGACAGAGACTGCCTGAACGGCTACAAATGCTTCCGCTGGGGCGAAAACTCCGAATGCAGGAGAGTGTGCACGGACTCCGATGGAGGCATAAACTACCTCGTCAAGGGCACCTGCACAGACTGGCACACTCCAGGCGACTTCACGGACTGGTGCACGCCAAGCCTGCTGGAATACTACTGCGCGCCTACGAGATACAAATGGTCTGACGGCACCACGGTATACGAATGCACCGGAGAGGGAAGCGGCTGCGACTGCACCGACGGAGCATGCCCCAACTGGTACGACGTCTCGCAGTCAACCTACTGGGTGCACTACGACAGCCTCGTCGGCGGCTCGCCAATCAGAATGCGCGGCAAGTTCTCCACATGGAACTTCATATCCAGCTCAAGCACCAGCGGAAGCCAGAACTACGCCACCCTAAAAGTCACGGTGTCCGGCGGAGCCAGCGGCTCAAAAGAAATCCAAATCAACGGACACCAGGACATAAACCTAGACTCCTTCATGCAACAATACAACGGAAAAACACTGACAATCACATTCCAAAGCAAATTCGCCAGCGGCTACGTGAGAGAGACATCAATCTACTCGGGAACAGTAGCATACCCCTAAAAAAAACCTATGTCGAAGGCGGGCAGTCATTCAAGTGTTCAACAGGGCACAGAACTAATCCTCAAGTTCAGCCCGAAGACGGGGGTCATACCGAGCACCCTGATTGATTTAAAACTGAACTCTAATACATTAATCGCTATGAAACGAACACTCCTCACACTACTTATTGTTCTGGTCGTTTTAGTCTGCGGCTGCGAATTTCTTGAAGAAGTTGATGAGATAGTGCGAGATCAAGCAAAGTCTGCAATCCAAAACAATGACCCTAACATATGCTATTCCCTGAACCTCCAGTCTGACGTGGACTGGTGTCTTAATAAGTACTCCTCCACATTGAACAACACCGCCGGATGCAAGATGATGGAGAACAAGACCTATTCAAAGGAATGCATCAAGAACGTTGCGTTAACAACCGGAAACTGGTCTTATTGCGATGACCTCACAGATTTTGCAGAAAATCTGGCCTGCATGGCTGAAGTTGCGACAGTAAACATAATACAAGAAAACACCGAAAACAAAACCGCGGAGACCACCACAACCCTGCAACCCTTAGCTAAAAATATCTCGGTTGAAGGAAGCAGCGACTTCACATCAAAGACCAACAATGCATTGAATCTTTTACAGAATTCTTCCGAGTATCCTATCATAGCAGCACACATAGGGAAGATAAAAGAGTATGACCGAAGCGGCATGAACGTATCCGGCAACGTGCCAACGTTCCAGGTAGGCTCGCAAACCTGGAACAGCTACACAATGTGGTATGCAGGCGCCATAGCCCACGACAGCTATCACTCCAAGCTATACTCCGACGCCAAACAAGCCAACGGCGGAATGGAACCGAACCCCAACACATGGAGCGGCAAAGCAGCAGAACAAAAATGCCTGGCCTTCCAGATAAAAGTGCTGCAACAAATAGGGGCGGACGAAGATACCATAAACCAAGTGCGGCAGGAACTGCAAAACCCCACATACCAGGATATACCCTACGAAAACCGAACCTGGTAACAAAGAACAGTTTAAACTTCGAGGAATTCTAAGAAACTTCTGAATCTTATTAACCCCGCTAGCTTTTGGTCTACGACCGGAACACCGGATATGTTACGTTCAATCATTACGTTAGCTATCTCATCACATTTATCTGTTATTTTAGCGATAAACGGGTTTTTGGTCATGATTTCTTGTATGTGGTGTGGGCGTTTCAAATCCACACCCTCCATCCGATAAAAATACTTGAGTACGTCTGTTGGGGTTACGATACCCACAATCTCTTCACGATCTTCACCGCTAACTACTATCAGGTATCTGTCACCGTAGACCTCCATCTTCTTAAAAAAGTCGTCTAAGGGGGCGTGTATCGTGCTTGTGATGTAGCGGTAGGTCATGATGTCGCCCGCCTTATATTTATGTGCAAATTTCTCAGCGAATATCCTACCGAGCTCTCTTGTTTATACGATTCCTACGACAGCTCCTTCCGACACGACTGGGACGCACCTAATGCCAGTGTGATATAGCAAGTTTGCTATATGTCTTATGTCATCTTGAGGAGTGACGAAGGATACTTTACGGGTCATAACGTCTTTGATTTCCACAGTATCAAGAGGCTTCCCCTTCCACAGCACCCGTTTCACTAAATCATGAGTACTGACTATACCCGCAAGCCTACCCTCCTCCACTACAATAACCCTCAGGCGATTGTCCTTGAACATTAGTTTTAGCGTGTCACGCACAGAAGTCTGGGGAGTAACCTGGAGAAAATCAGCCATAATATCTGAAGCCGTAAGAACAACATCACGTGAAGACAAACCACCCACCTGTTAATCAGTTAGTTAAATGACTATAAATCCTAAAGACCGCCTTTCACGGCCCAGTGAATAGGGAAGCACCAACAATATGGACTCGGTGAAGAAGTTCCTTAAACAACTGTTAACTCACTCTTAACCCTTTAACTTGTTTTAAAGGTGATCTTCTTCGCGTTGCAGACAAGCTTACCAAGTACGGATTTCATATGGCGAGGTATAGTCCAGTCGCCATATTAATGGTTAATACTTGACAGAGGCTGCCTACAGCCACATACTTTCCAATACAACCGATTAATCCTGGTTGATGCTATACGTACGTCCCATTAGAGACTGATTATTTATCAACCTACATATATATAAATAA
>JAPKXP010000163.1 GCA_026394745.1 Candidatus Altarchaeota archaeon | reverse complement strand
ACGGCGTCCACGTCAAGCTCGGCGCCCGCGTCATCGACTTCGGCGGGTGGCTGATGCCGGTCCAATACTCAGGAGTCATCGAGGAGCACGAGTGCGTCCGCAACAGGGCTGGATTGTTCGACGTCTCGCACATGGGAGAGTTCCTCGTTTCCGGGCCAAAATCCGCCGAATTCCTCAACACGCTGGTAACCAACGACGTCTCCAAGATGGCTGACGGCCAGTGCCTTTACACTCCGATGTGCTACGAGAACGGTACCATAGTCGACGACCTGATAATCTACAAGCATAACAGCCAAAGCTACATGCTCGTCGTGAACGCGTCGAACATAAGCAAGGATTATGAGTGGGCTGGAAAGAGCGTGAAGGACGGCGTAAAGCTTTCCAACGTAAGCGACAAGACGGCGGAGATTGCGATTCAAGGCCCGCTCGCGGAGAAGATTCTCCAGAAGCTTTCCGACTCGAAGCTTTCGGACTTGCAGTACATGCACTTTAAGGACAACGTGAAGGTTTCCGGAGTAAAGGCGCTCGTGTCGAGGACGGGATACACCGGAGAAGACGGCTTTGAAGCCTACGTGGACTACAAGGACGCCGTTAAAGTCTGGAACGCCCTCATGGACGCAGGCAAAGAGCATGGGATAATGCCAGCCGGGCTTGGCGCCAGGGACACACTCCGCCTTGAAGCGGCGCTCATGCTTTACGGGAACGACATAGACGACACTACGACGCCGTTTGAGGCGAAGATTGGCTGGACTGTGAAGCTGGACAAGGGGGATTTCACAGGAAGGACTGTGTTGGCTGAACAAAAGGATTCCGGCGTAAAGAAGAAGCTCGTTGGCTTCGAGATGGTCGAGAAAGGCATCCCAAGGCACGGATACGAGATAAACGTCGGGAGTAGGAAAGTGGGATACGTCACTTCGGGAACGTTCTCGCCGACGCTCAAAAAGAGCATCGGCCTAGGATACGTGGAAACGGAATACTCTAAGGAAGGCACAATGCTTTCGGTGATGATACGGGGCAGCCAAGTCGCCGCAAAGGTCGTGCCTACGCCATTCTACAAGAGGAAGAAGGAGGTTGTTTGACAATGGATTTTCCGAAAGACTTGAAGTACACGAGAGAGCATGAGTGGGTGAAGATTGACGGAGATGTTGCTACGGTCGGCATAACCGACTACGCGCAGAACGCGCTAGGAGACATAGTGTTCATAGAGCTCCCGAAGAAGGGGGCATCTGTGGAGAAGTCGAAGGGCGCCGCGGTAGTCGAGTCCGTGAAGAGCGTTTCCGACGTCTACAGCCCGATGAGCGGGACGGTCGTTGAAGTCAACGAGGCCCTGAATAGTAGTCCGGACGCAGTAAACAAGAAACCGTACACTGAAGGCTGGATGTTCAAGATGAAAGTAAAAAACGTGAAGGATGCTGAAGGCCTCATGAACGCCAGTGAATACGAGAAGTATGTTGCGCAGCAGAAACACTAAAAAGATGGATTACATCCCAAACAGCAGCGCAGAGAGGAGGGAGATGCTCTCCTCAATCGGCGCAAAAAACATAGAAGAACTCTTCAAGGACATTCCAGACGAAGTCAAGCTGAAAAGAGAACTCAACGTCGCAGGCGGATTAAGCGAGATAGAGCTCGTAAAACACCTGCGCTCTCTCGCAGGCAAGAACCGCAGCTTGGACGAAACGTTAAGCTTTCTTGGGGCAGGCATGTACAACCACCACGTGCCTGAGGCAGTCGACGCGATAATAAGCAGGAGCGAATTTTACACCGCATACACGCCATACCAGGCTGAAATCAGCCAGGGAGTCCTTCAGGCGCTATACGAATACCAGACGATGGTGTGCGAGCTGACCGGGATGGACGCGTCCAACGCCAGCATGTACGACGGCTCCACCGCGCTTGCCGAAGCCTGCCTGATGGCGAGGAACATCACAGGCAAGAAAGACATGGTAGTTTCCGATGTCCTGCATCCGGAGTATCGGGAAGTACTCCGGACTTACGGCAGGTTTTGCGGATTCAACGTTGTTGAAGTCGAGTGCGGAGGTTCACTCACTTCGTCGGACTTCAAGAGTAGGTTAACCGGCGACACTGCAGCAGTCATAGTACAGAACCCCAACTTCTTCGGCGTTATAGAGGACTACAAGAGCATAAGAGAGTCTCTGCCTGAAGGAGTATTGATGATAGCCTGCGTCATAGAGGCGACGTCACTTGGACTAATCAAGCCGCCTTCAGAGGCGGACATAGTCGCTGGTGAAGGCCAAAGCTTCGGAAACCCCATCTCATTCGGAGGACCGCACTACGGATTCCTCGCGACCAAACAAGAACACCTTAGGAAGATGCCGGGAAGGCTAGTCGGGGCGACTGTCGACGCCGAAGGGAAACGGGGATTCGTCCTAACCCTCCAGGCGCGCGAGCAGCACATAAGAAGAGAGAAGGCCTCATCAAACATATGCACTTCAGAGGCCTTGAACGCAATCGCAGCCGCAGTCTACCTTTCGCTTCTCGGACCAGCCGGCCTCCGGAAGGTAGCTGAAAACTCCCACAAGAACGCAGTATACTTGTCTGAACGGCTCGGCCAGCTGAAGGGCACAAAAAAAGTATTTGACGAGCCGTTCTACAACGAGTTCGTGATGAAGTTCCCGCCTGGATTAAACAGAAAGCTTGTCGAGAACGGTGTCATAGGCGGCTTAGAACTCGGAGGACTATACAGCAGGCTGAAGGACTGCAACCTATTATGCTCGACCGAGGTACACGACAGGGAAGAGCTAGACGCGTTCGTCGAAACCGCAAGGAGGTGCCTGCAGTGAAGCTCATATTCGAGAAGAGCAGGGAAGGCAGGGTCGGCTGGACTCCACCGGAAAAAACCGTTGACGCGAAGATTAGGATTCCGGAGAAGATGCTCAGGCAAGGAATCGACCTTCCAGAGCTTTCTGAAGTAGACGTCGTGAGGCATTACACCGCGCTATCGAGGATGAACTACGGAGTAGACACCGGATTCTACCCGCTAGGCTCCTGCACGATGAAATACAACCCAAAGGTTAACGAGAAGGCGTGCAGGATGAGCGGCTTCTGCGGCATACACCCATACCAGCCGACCGACATGACCCAGGGAGCGCTCGAGCTCATGCACGAGCTTGAAAAAGACCTCTGCGAGATAACAGGCATGAAAAAGTTCACGTTGCAGCCTGCCGCGGGAGCCCACGGCGAGTTAACCGGGATAATGCTCATAAAGGCGTACTTCATGGACAAGGGCGAGCATCGGCACAAGATTCTGGTGCCGGACTCGTCCCACGGAACCAACCCCGCGAGCGCCGCGTTCTGCGGCTTCGAGGTAGTGCAGGTGAACTCCGACGTGGACGGAGGGGTGGACTTGAAGCACCTGGAGGAGCTGATGACGGACGACGTGGCGGGACTCATGCTAACGAACCCGAACACGCTAGGACTATTCGACAGGAACATAGTCGAGATAGCGAGGATAGTGCACTCTAAAGGAGGTAAAGTATACTACGACGGAGCCAACATGAACGCCATACTAGGCAAATGCAGGCCAGGCGACATGGGCTTCGACGTAATACACCTGAACCTCCACAAGACTTTCAGCACGCCGCACGGAGGAGGCGGCCCTGGAAGCGGCCCGGTCGGCGCTTCAAAGGAGCTTGAAGCATACCTCCCTAAACCTACGGTGGAGGTGCGAACCGAAGGTAAAGGACGCAGGTTCTTCCTCAACTACGACAGGCCTAAATCCATCGGAAGAGTTAGGAGTTACTACGGAAACTTCGGCGTCATGGTGAGGGCTTACGCCTACATAAAGGCTCTCGGCGGGGTGGGATTACGAAAGGTCGGTGAGAACGCAGTGCTCAACGCAAATTACCTTATGAAGAAACTAAAGAGCCATTACTACCTGCCTTACGACAGGACCTGCATGCACGAGTTCGTATTGTCCGGGAGAGACCAGGTACACGATTGCGGAGTACACACGAGTGACATGGCAAAGAGAATCCTAGACTACGGCATGCACGCGCCGACAATCTACTTCCAGCTCCTCGTCGAGGAGGCGTTGATGATAGAGCCGACGGAGACTGAAAACAAGGACACGCTGGACGAGTTCGCGGAAGTGATGATCAAGATTGCCGGAGAATGCAGGACGAACCCGGAACTGGTCAAGAAGGCCCCGCAGAACACTCCCGTGAAGAGGCTGGACAACACGCTGGCTGCAAGAAACCCCGACTTGAGGTGGATTCACAGGTAATCTACTTGACGGTGTGCCAGGCGCGCTCGAAAATG
>JAPKXP010000172.1 GCA_026394745.1 Candidatus Altarchaeota archaeon | reverse complement strand
AGAGTCCCCATCTACATCGTCGCATCGCCTGAAGAACACAGGATAATAACCACCAAGCCCGACGAACTCATAAACATGCAACACGTCAACAGACCTATGGGCGACGACGTGAAGAAGGAGTTCGACATAAACAAGGTCGTTCAGCGCAAGTCGGAACTGACCGACGAGCAGCTCCAAGCCTTGGAGAAAAGGGGCTTTGAGGAGGTGCGCTCCAAGACACTGCAAGGAGAGTCAGACCTCTTCCTGATAAAGAACGAAACCGACGAGACCGACGAGCATTTCATACTACATCACCTCATGTTCAACGAGATACACAAGTACACGGACAAAGTCCTGCTCCACCACACCAGGCTGCCGGACATAACGTTTGAGACTAACGCGGGGAGGATAGTTGCGGTCGAGGTGGAGGCTGATGTAGGCCTGAAGAAGAGCCTCGACAACATGCAGGAGAAGCTCAACGTCATGAAGAAGTACGACGACGCGTTCTACGTGGTCACAAACCCCGTCCTGAAGACGGAGTACGAGAAGAACTTCGGCAACATTATAACGAGGGAAGAGGTTTTGGCCAAGATAGCATCATACTTTTAATAGTCGATAGTAATATCTAATTGGTGAATGAGGATGGTTCCAGTAACCAAAGACAACAGGCTGTGCAAGTTCAGGAGTGGCAATAGGTGCATGAACGAGCTCATAGCCAAAAAGCCGGTAGTTGACGACTCGCTGCAGTCTAGATGGTACTGCAGCAACTGCAAGTATTATTCGGAAAGATAGCCAACATGAAGTCGAAGACCATTTTAGCATGTTTGGCGCTGACAATAGCATTCTATATCTTTGCCTCCGAAGCTTCGGCAGGTACTGCGTGCATGCTCCCGTGGGGCAGTCCAGGCCCGGGCGAATGGGGCAGCTTCGATGACGTGAGGAACGGCATGACCCTCATCGGGGCAAGCCTGGCTTTCATATTATTCGTATACCAGGGTATGAAGTGGATGGTCGCTGAGGGCCCTGAGGACAGGGAGGACGCGAAGAAGGGAATTATATACCTGGTCATAGGCATGCTTCTTTTAGTCTGCTCTTACTCGCTGGTTTACTTCCTTCTGTGCGGGTAAGATGCTCAACGGTTAACTGGATTTAATAACCAATATTTTCATATCTTTTATTATGAAGGTTGTCTACTGCAGATTAAAGACGTTGGCGACCGCAATAGGGATGCTTCTTCTTTCTACGAACGTATTTGCGTTAACTATACACGCATGCCCGGCGACAGCAGTGAGCTCGGTCTGGAGTCCGGCAAGCCTACAGAGGATGGCTTATGCCTTAGGCCTTCTTATGGTCTTAGTACAGGGCGTCAGGTACATAATAGCGGACAGCGCCCAGGAGAGGGCTGACGTCAAGAAGGGTTTGATTTACATTGTCGTTGGGCTTCTTGTGGTTAGCGGTTACACTATGTTAACCGACTTGTATTGTACTATAGCAGGTTTATAACGTGCTCTTTAGATATGAAACTAGATACCCGAGAGATTAAAGAAAAGGCTAAGGCGGACTTTCAAAGGACTTGGCTTGAGACTGCAAAGCTCATACCTGAAAAAAGCGGCAGAAGCTACTCTGGAGGACGAGGCAGCGCGCACCCCATTCACGAGCTTGTTCAGAAGGTGAGGAAAGTCTTCATCGAGCTAGGCTTCCACGAGATTGAGAATCCTGTTTTCATCAACGAGGAGGACGTCTACAAACAGTATGGTCCTGAGGCCCCAGTCATATTGGACAGGGTCTATTATCTTGCGGGGCTTCCGAGGCCGGACATAGGGCTTTCAGACGCGAAGATTGCCGAGATTAAGAGAATCGCGAACGTGGACATAGAGAAGTTCAAGGGGATACTCAGGGAATACCGCGAGGGCGCGATTGAAGGCGACAACTTCCTGGAGGAGATGAAGGGCAGGCTTAAGGTGAAGACCGAGGAGGCTTCAGCGATACTGGACTTGTTCCCAGAGTTTCGCAGCATCCAGCCTGTGGCAAGCAAGCTGACTCTCAGGTCGCACATGACGGGCGCCTGGTTCCCGACATTGCAGGCGATGAAGGACAATGAACTGCCTTTGAAGCTTTTTTCGGTGGGCCTCCGATTCAGGAGGGAGCAGAAGGTCGACTCAACCCACCTGCGCGCCCACTACGGCGGAAGCATGGTGGTCATGGGCGAGGACATGAGCAATGGAACGGGGATGGAGCTTTCGAAGGAGATTCTCGGCAGGCTCGGCTTTTCAGAAATAAACTTCAAGAAGAAGGAGGCAACGTCAAATTACTACGCGCCCGGAACGGAGTATGAAGTGTATTCTGAAAACATTGAGATAGCAGACGTCGGCATGTACTCGCCGATAGCGCTTGCAAACTATGACATACCATACCACGTCTTCAACCTGGGGTTCGGCTTGGAGAGGATGCTGATGGTGAAAGGCAGGATAAAGGACGTGCGTGAGCTTCTTTACCCGCAGTTCCACCAGGTCGTGGACTTGACTGACGAGGAGCTTTTAGGCCAAGTTGAGGTGGACTTGAAGCCGAAGACCGCTGAAGGCCTGAAACTTGCTGAAGCGATAAAGGAGAGTGCGTTAAAGCACGCGCAGGAGAAGTCTCCGTGCGAGTTCCCGGCGTTTGAAGGAAGACTGATGGGCAAGAACGTCAGCGTGAAAGTAGTGGAGAAGGAGGCGAACACCATGCTGCTCGGCCCCGCGGCGTTGAACGACATCTTCGTCCATGAGGGCGCGATATACGGGCTGCCTAAGGACACGAGCAAGCTCAAGTTCGACGTCTCGGCCATAACAGGCAAGGGCTTGAAAGCAGGCTTCAGCTTCATAGACGCGATATCAAGCTACTTTGCAGCTGAAGTGGAGAAAAGAGTGGAGGCTGGCGAGAAGTCCGGCCTAGTGCAAGTTAAGATGGCGAAGGGGCCGGCGGACATTAACGTGAGAGTGAGCGAGAAGGCGCGGAGATTCATAGAGTCCAAAAACAAGCAAATCAGCATAAAGGGTCCTGTATTCACGTCCGTGGAATACGAAGTGGTTTGAATGCTGGCTTGAGGAAAATCCTCAGGCGCCGGAGCATAATAGAATCGGGGGTTTCTGGGGTACGCAGCTGTTCATTTTAAAGCGTGTATTGAGGTTAATTAAAAGAGATGAGGAACGTACTCGGCGGCGGAGGCCACAGGAAGGACAGCTGGGACGAATTCAGGCCTGAACACAAGGTTGCAAGTGAAGTCCCGCTCATGGGCGACCAAAAGACTGAACCAACAGCCCCGGTTGAAAGGCAGGAATCCCCAGTAGACAAAGCCAGTCCGAAAGCCCCGGTAAAGCACGGGAGGACGCCGTTGTCCTCGAAAGCCGTTGAAGTCTACAACAGGATTCTCCGTG
>JAPKXP010000092.1 GCA_026394745.1 Candidatus Altarchaeota archaeon | reverse complement strand
AAAAATAAAAGAAGAAAGAAGGGATTAAACATCCCTGTCCTTCAAGGTCGTCCTGCCGTTCTCCTTGGCTCTTTCAATAGCCCTCTTGATTTTAGCAGCTACAACCTCGCTCAACTTTTCATAGAAGTCTGCCCCAACGTTCATGTCCACTGCAGCCTCCTTAACAGCCGACTTAACAATCAACATGTCTGCCATACTTTTCACCTCACTTTATCTCCAACCGCAATGACACGGTTGGGTAATATATTAAGAAAGACATTTAAAAGAAAAATCAGTAATCCTGAAGAGTCAAATCACTCACGCTCTCGTTGTAATACACCCTGATATCAAAGCATTTGCCGCCCCAGCACAGAGTCTTCACAGTTCCAGGACCGGAAACCCCTCCCGTCTTGTACTTGTCCCAGCCGTGCTCATTATGGTCAACGCACTCTCCGTTCACGCAGGCGTCCAGCGGCCCGCAATAGTCAACCTGAATGTATTCAACCTTCACCGGCTTACACCACGAACCGTACAAGCCGGGCCTAACGCACCTGTAAGTGTAATGGTCCTGAAGCACCCTCCCCTCGCTCCCGCAGTACCTTAAACTGTACCTGTCGCTCCCGCAGTCAACGTCGCTTGAGCACGCAATCTCGCACGAAGGGCACGGCCCCCCGCAGTCCACACCCTCCTCGCACTTTCCGCCGTGGCAGTCCCTGATGTTGTTGTAGCAGGACGGACAAGGGTCGCACGGCCCGCCGCAGTCCGCCTCCTCCTCGCAGCCGTCGTCGTGGCAGTTTTGAACTCCGTCTGAACAAGTCATCCTAGGCTGGCAGCTTCCGAAACCCTCCACGCACTGTTCATAGAACGGGTCGCACCACGAAACAAGCTCCTTCGTGACGTTCATCACGCAAGTCGCGTTAAAAGACCCAGCCCCCACGCAAGTGAACTTAGTGTACTCTTTGACTATGAACTCCCCGCTGCAATTCAGTCCAGAATACTGGCTTAAACCGCAGTCCAAGTCCATCACGCACTCGACAGGCTTTGAAGCATTGACTTGCGCCGTCTGATTGGACGTGTCGTTCACGCTTTCGTTGACCTGCTCTGAACCCTCCAAACCCACCACTGCAGCAGCCATGAAAAAGACCATCAACAAGCCCAACAGAACCCAGAATCGCATGTACTATAACCCTCAAAACTAATATAAAAACAACCCGCTTTTATACCACTCCCTACTAATTCAATATAATAATGGAAAAAATAAAGACCGGCGTTCCAGGGCTCGACGAGATGCTCTACGGCGGCATCATAAAAGGCAGGCCATACCTCGTCGCCGGAGGCCCTGGAACAGGCAAGACAACGTTATGCGTGCAATTCCTGATGGAAGGCCTCAAAAACAACGAGAAGGCGCTATACCTTTCGCTGGAAGAGCAGGCCGACGAGCTGAAGGAGGACATGGCGTTGTTCGGCTGGAACCTCGACAAAATACGTGTAATAGACACTAGTCAAGACCTGAGCACCGGCGTATGGAGCCTGAGGACCGTAGGCCTAATCTCAAAGCCCGAATTCAACCTCAAGAACCTAGTCAACGTAATAAAAGAGAAAATAGAGGACTACGGGCCCCAACGGGTTATCATAGACTCCCTGACTAGCGTGAAGATGCTCTACGACGACCGCATGACCGCAAGAAAAGAGATTCTAGGGTTCATGAACGTTCTCTCGAGGCTCGGGTGCACCACGATATTAACCTCAGAATCTTCCGGCCCGGACACGCTAATGGAGGAATTCCTCGCGTGCGGCGTGATAAAACTTTTCGTGATAGAGGAGAAAGGCGAGCGCCTTAACGCACTACTAATACAGAAGATGCGCGGCTCCAAGTTCGACAACCACATCCGCCCGGTCAAGATAACCGACAAAGGCATGATAGTCTACGCCACAGAATCCGTATTCAAGTAATCCGCAATAAAAAATTATCCCCTGCCTTACCTGAACATCACTTCATTCGGGTAAATCCGCAGGCCGTCCTTCATAATCTTAAGCGGCCTCATTCCGGTGTCGTGGCCTGTGCCCCTCATCTTCCTCACCAGCAGGCCGCGCTCGAAGAGACTGTTCTTCTCCTTCATTATCAAGCGTATTATGCCGTCGCACAGGAAAGTCACGTCCTCCCAGTACCTGACGCCCTCCTCAACCATTATGATCGAGGTGACTTCAAGCCGCCTTAAGCCCTCAAAGAGCGATATAAGCTGCATTCTCGCCAAGACCTCAGAATCCGTCAAGAGCGTTATTATGGAGATCGGGTCTATCACAACCCTCTTAGCCTTAATCCTCGCGCACTCCTCCTGAATCTGCATGAACATGGAGTTTACCGTCAGATACTGCCTTGCGCGGTCCATGCTACTGTCGTTGGATACGAGCCCTATTTCCAGGCTCGTGCTCACGTCGCCGATTATGGACTTTATGTAGGGGACAACCTTTACCTTACCTTCCTTCTCCAGCTTATCGAAGTCCCAGCCCAAGGACTGCATATTTTCTATGAAGTACTTCTTGTCCTCCTCGAGAATAACGTATACCCCCGGCTCGTTGTAGTCTACAGCACCGTTGTAAATGAACTGCGCGCCGAATATGCTCTTTCCAGTGCCTGTCTCGCCGACTACTACGTAGATTCCATTCTTCGGTAGTCCTCCATTCAAAAGGTCGTCTAAGCCGGGAATACCTGACTTAATCCTCTCTTTCTCCATGTTAGAAAAATATAATCAGTTTAATTTGACCTTTGGATTATCCTCATGCCGGCTGGCAGCACAAGAACCTTATCCTCAGATATCCTGCCAAGGTCTCCGTCAATCTGCGTGCACGCGTCCCTAAGCTCCTTCACGATGTTCCTGAGCAGGACCTTGTTGTGCATTAGGCCTCTGACGTTTAGGACCACGATATTGCCCTTCTCTATCTCGGCAAGGACTGTCCCAACGCCTTTACCGTCGCTGTCAAGGTCTATGGGCTTTACGTAGGTCATGTCCTCGTTTTCTATAACCCGCCCGTCCCTGACGCTAAGGTCGTTCAGATATTCTTCAATGTCGATGTCTCCGTCGCCGGATTTCCTGGAGCCTCCGCCTCCTAACAGTTTCTTCCAAACCATCTATTCCACCTCGTTCAGCAGTTTGTACGCCCTATGATACTTGAATTATCTAAATATTTGAGTTGTAGCTTATTAATAAATGTTTTACCGTTGGAAGCGTCCCTAGGCTGCTTATTAATCAATTTTCATTAATGAGTTACCTCCGTGGTAAAGATGATGGGTGGGAAGTTGTTCGAGGTTTCGCAGGATGGCGGTATGTTCAAGGACCTTAGCGTCCTTTCCCCACACTACGTTCCCAAGGAGCTTCCCTACCGCGGGAACGAGATTAAGGCAGTAACCCGCGTGCTTACTCCCATCCTTTCCGGAATCAAGCCCAACAACCTGTTCCTCTACGGCAAAACCGGTACCGGAAAGACGAGCGTCGTAAAGAACGTCTTGCGCGAGCTTGAGGAGGCCATCAAAAGCCCTTCAGCAAACACTAACAGGATTAAGGCGGTGGTTTCGTACATGAACTGCCGCCTCTGCTGCAACACAAAATACCAGGTGTTGCGGACTGTTCTCGAGTCGGACCAGCTTAAGGCTGCTGAACTTAAAGACCGGCCGTTTGACGGCGTGCGGACTAGCAGCCTTGACGGTAGGTCGCCGACTGAACTTTATTCTAAGATGAGGAAGACAGTGGAGTCGAACGCCCTCAAGCTTATCATCGTATTGGACGAGGTTGACATGATTAAGGACGTTAATGACCTCATCTACATCCTCACCAGAATCAACGACGAGGTTAAGGAGATTTCCTTCGAAGGCCGTGCGCAGCGCGGGAGCGTAATCGTGATTGGAATATCCAACAAGTACTCGTTCAAGAACTCGCTTGACCCCAGGACCAAGAGCACGCTCTGCGAGGAGGAGTTTGTCTTCAAGCCGTATAACGCCAAGCAGCTTAAGACGATTCTCATGCACCGGGTGAAGTTGGGCTTGCGGAGCAGGAGCATCTCGGAGTCTAACGTCGGTCTCATCGCAGCCTACGCCGCCCAGACGAACGGGGACGCGAGGTACGCGTTAAAGCTCCTGCAGAAGTGCTGCGAGATAGCGCAGTCGCAGAACAGGAAGCGGGTTAAGCGGGAGGACGTTGTTGAGGCGAAGGCGAAGGTCGAGGAGGACATAATCTTCGAGTTGATCACCACTCTGCCTGAGCACCACCAGATTGCGTTGTATTCGATAGCGGATTCTGCTGAGAAGGGCAGCCAGTACAAGCGCCTTTCCGACATACCCTCCGACACTTTATTCTCCGGCGAGGTCTACGAGAGCTACGAGAAGGTCTGCAAGGCCTTAAACCGGAGTCCGAAGACTATGCGCTGGTTCGGCGAGTACCTTAAGGAGCTTGAGATGCTTGGCCTCATCACGCTGACGATATCCGGTTCAGGCGTGCGAGGAAACACCACGTTAATCCGCCTTGGGTATCCCTCCGCTGAGATAAAGAAGATAATCTCCGCAAGCCTTGGGATAAACTAGGACTACTCCTTTACGAGCAGCACGAGAGCCGACGATAGTATCATCACCACTCCAAGGAATGCGAATACTCCAGTCTCGCCTGCGTAATAAGCCAGTAGTCCTCCTGCCAGAGGCCCGACGACGTAACCTGAGTCGTAAGCGAGGCTCCAGACGCCTATCACTTCCCCCCGCTCGTTCTTTGGCGCCTTATCGGAGAGTATGCCCTCAGCTGAAGGCCAGGTCAAAGCTAATCCCGTCGTCGCCATGAATGCGGTGAGCAGCAGCGCAAGGAAGCTTCCTGCCTGGCTGAAAAGCAGGGAAAATACCCCTGCAGAAAAGAATCCGGCAAACAAGACCTTCTTTTTGCCTATCCTGTCCGCAAGGGCGCCGCCCGGAATCTCAAAGAAAACCAGGGGCAGCACGAACGCAGCCATAATCATCCCAGCATACAACGGGTTTGGCCCGAATTTTTCCGCGTAAAGAGGCTGAATCAGCCAGACTACTCCATCAAAGAAAGTCAAAAGGAAAGTGAAGTAAAGGACGACAATCCCCGTGGACTTCAGCTTCCTGTAGTCTAAAAGCTCCTTCACGAACAGCTTGTCTTCGATGACGATTTTCCTCACGCACTCGATAAACGGCGTCGTATTCCTGTCCATCCTCAAGTACAAGAGGGTTACTGCGAAAGCGACTACGCAAGAGAGCGCGTACATCACGGAGGCTGCGGAAATCATGCTCCAGCCCGCGTAAGAGACCAGGAAGCCGGCTAAAATCGGCCCTATCCCAAAGCCCAGGTGTATGAAACTCATCTCAGCTCCGAGAAACTTCGACTTCTCGCCTTTAGGGCTCACGTCCATCACGTAGGCGAGCGTTGAAATGTAGACCGTCTGGTACGTCAGGCCAAGCCCTACCAGAAACAAAAGGAGCTGCAGACTGCTCTTCACATGGAAGAGGCCCACGCCCAAAAGCGCGAGCATCAGGAACGCGAACAACAGGACCCTACGCCTTCCCAACTTGTCCACCATCTCGCCTGCAGGCAGGTCGACTATCATCGAAAGCAGGTTAGGGAGCGCAATAACCACGCCAACCATCCACACGTCAGAGAAGAACGACTCCACAATCTGCGGCAGAAGATACCACATGACTCCGCTGCCAACAGTCCAGGCGAACATCGCAGCCACGACGCCGTAAAGCGGCTTATACCTCTTGAAACGCCTGAAACGCAGCATCAATTACCTATTGTTCAGCCTAAAATAAGTCCTAGAACCTGCAGGCGACGAGCCCTGAAAGAGGCTTAGGATAGAAATAGCTCGACTTCTGAGGCATCTTCTCGCCGGCCTCGGCAATCGCCTTAACCTCGGAAAGCTTCGTCGGATTCAGGAAGAACGCTATACCGCATTCCCCGCCGTCCACGAGTTCCACGGCCTTAGCCTTGTCCTTGACGTACTTTATGTTCTCCATGTCATCCCTCTTGACGCCCATAAGGTACTCTATCACGAGGGAATGCAGTATCGTAACGTCAAGCTCGTTCCACTGCTTGGACTTCGTGCCGTCCACGAACTCGTCGATCATCTCGTTGCTCCTGAGGACAAGCAGATAGAATTTGCCGTCGCCTAGGTAAGCTCCGAAAGCGTGCTTGCTTCTCTTTCCGTCAAGAGCTCCAAACAGCTCCTTAAGCTTATCCTCCTTATTCCCGCCGCCGTACGGAAACTCGCTCACGCGGAAGTACTCGCCAAGCTTCCTCAACACTTCCTCAGGCCTGTCCTTGAATCCCTTCAAAACCCGGTGAGTCGGCATGATAGTAAGCTCGTCGTCCATGCTGTACAAGAGCATCATTATGTACGCCATCGACGAATCCTTCGACTCCGTGTAATACTTCAAGGCGGTCGTGTACCTGTGGTGGCCGTCGGCGATAATCACCTTCCGCTCCCTCATAATCCCTGAAAGCCTGTCCACGACTTGCTTGTCGTAAACCGGCCAAAGACGATTCCGCACGCCATCATCATGCATCAAATCAATCCTCGGCTTAGAATCCACCACCGCCTTAAAAACCTTGTCAGCCTCATGCTCCGGGTCGCTGTAAATCCCGATAATAGTCTCCAAACTGGCTCTAGTCGCCTTCAGCAGGTTATAGCGGTCCAGCATAGGCTTCTCGTAAATCTGCTCGTGCGGCAAGACAACGCCCTTCTCGAAAGGCTCAAGCTTCACCAAACCTATGAAACCCACCTGCCTCCTACGCTTGCCGTCAACATCATACTCCTGCTCGTAAACGTAGAAACCCGGCTTCTCATCCTCGACGAGAACACCATCCCTAATCCACTCCCTAATGTAACCCGCCGCCCGCGCGTACTTGTTCTCCCCATCATTATCCCCCGGCAACTCCTTCCCCAGAATAACGCGCGCGTAATTGAACTTAGAAGACTCGTAATACCTGTCCCGCTTGCCCTCCGACATTATATCATAAGGAAGAGTAACAACCTTCTCCAGACCACCAACCTTCACCGGGTCGTAAAACAAACCCCTGAAAGGCCTAACCTCAACCACCAACAATAATTCGAACCCAAAAATAAAAATCAAAGACGGAGGGGAGTTCCCCCTCCAAAACTTTACGTCGGAACACAGCTCGTAGTAAAGTCAGCCATGCTAACCCAGCCTCCGCCGTTGCAGTAACACGTCACATTCATGCTGTCGTCGGCGTAAATCAAACCCTCATTGCTTGCGTCACAAGTCCTGGGGATGTCGGTAGGCGTAAGCTTAAGCAGGTAATTAATAGAAACGGTCGTATTGGTCACCCTCAATGAGGGATCCCCTCCAAACCCTACCGCAAGAGAATAAGGCTGACTGTTCACAATATTATGGCCTAACGCCACCGCGTAATTCGCGCTGGTGTTGGAGAGATAACCCAACGCAACAGAGCCTATGCCGTAAGCCTCAGACTCCGCTACGGCAGCGATAGCACCCCAACCATTCGATTTACACTTGTATCCTAACGCAGTCCCGAACCACTGGT